>CAZFQG010000101.1:0-22889 GCA_964520785.1 uncultured Planctomycetaceae bacterium
TCTACACGGCCGGCATCACCAACGGCCGGGTCGACTGGGAGCAACCGATTCCCGGCGATTTGACGTTCGACGGACTCGTGAACGAGGCGGACCTGGCCCTCGTGAAAGCGAACTGGGGTGCCGCTTATCCCGATAATCCGATCATTCTCGGCGACCTCGGTTCCGGCGACCCTTCCCACGACGGCGCCGTAAACTCCGTCGACTTGGATATCCTCCGCGCCAATTGGACGCCAACCCCCCCGGCGGCAGCCGTTCCCGAACCGGGAATTCTGGTATTGCTTGGGCTGCCGCTCGCCCTCGCCGGATTGGGTCGGAGGGCAGGGGCGGCAAGGGAGACCGAGAATCCCGGAGAGCCGAATCCCGGAGAGCCCCCAACGGGGGCGGCAAGAAACAGCCTGGAACGTAACACCCATAACAGGTGGTCACTAATAACCCGAAAGAGCCCTAAGGGGGCGACACAAGGACATCCGAGATGTCCGTGCCGTCCCCTTGATCCCGATTTCAATGCCTTAGGCGGTTCCCTGGGCTCACGCCTTGGGCTACAACCTGCTACCTCTCTAGATTTATATGGAAATCCACGTCCTCTTCGCGGGTGGTCTTTCAATCGCCCGCCAAGGGCGCTTTGTATGGGGAGCCGGCCGATTCTCGAACGTAGCGTGGCACGGCATAGCCGGGCAGGATATTTCGGAGGCGGCGAATGATTTCCCGGCCTTGCGCGGGGGGAACTTCGAAATGCGCCGCGCCGGCGACGCGGTCCAGTTGGTGCAGATAGTACGGAATCACGCCGTGATCCGCCAAGGTTTCACACAGGGAGGCCATTGCCTCCGCCGAATCGTTGACGCCGCGGAGCAGGACGCTTTGCGCCAGGAGGGGAATTCCGGCTTCGCGGAGCCTTCGAAACCCCTTTGCGACCGTGGCGTCGATTTCGCGGGAATGGTTGACATGCAAGACCATGAACACCGTGCAGCGAGCCGCGAGGAGCGCCGAAAGCAACCCCTCGCCGACGCGGGACGGAAGGACGACCGGCAACCGGGAATGGATACGCACCCGCCGGACATGTGGAACCCCCCCTAACAGATGCAACCCTCTTGCCAGTTCCTCGTCCGAGCGCGTCAGCGGATCCCCTCCGCTGAGGATGACCTCGGAAATGCTCCGGTCTTGGCCGATCTCCTCAGCCCACTGGTCCCATCTGGGAACTTGGTCGTCACTCCATCGTGGCAATAGATGACGGCGAAAGCAGAAACGGCAGTGGACGCCACACCTTGGGGTTGTTACTATAAGGGCTCGCCCGTGGAACTTCCGCAGAATTCCCGGGCTTCGCGTGGCGGCGACCTCGCCGACCGGATCGGAGCCGAATCCCTGAACCGTATCAAGCTCCTCCTTTTGGGGAAGAACCTGGAGCAGGAGCGGATCGTGGGGACAGCCGCGTTCGATTCGCTCCAGGAAAGCCTGGGGAACGAGTAGCGGATACGCCTCGGCGGCCTCCCTCTGCTGGAGGGTTGGTTTGGAAAGCGTCAGTTGTTCATGGAGCGATTCGAGACTCGTAAGCGTTCCGGCAAGCAGCGGCGCGCGGCGGTGGAGCCGGTTGAGCCGGCGGTTTTTCGGTTCCATGTTTTCGGTGGATGGCGTTAGCATCCGCCCAATGGTATCAGAATCCGACGCTAAGATGTAGGACGGTGACGGCCCACGGAACGACGGAAGAAAATGCCGCGGTCCGGGCGGACCGAAAGAAATAAACGAACGGAAAATGTAAAACCAGGAATCAGATCGTGGCGACGTACAACACGAGTGAGTTTAAGAAGGGACTAAAGATTCAGCTTGATGGCGATCCCTACCAGATGATCGAATGCAATTTCGTCAAGCCCGGTAAGGGCCAAGCGCTTTACAAATGCCGGCTGCGAAATCTTCTTCGCGGTACCGTCATCGATCGGACGTGGAAAAGCGGCGATTCGGTCGAGTCGGCCGACGTGGAGGAGATCGAGACCCAATTCCTTTACCGGCAGGGGGATCAGTTCGTGTTCATGGACAACCAAACCTATGAGCAGTACGAGCTTTCCGCCGAACAGGTGGACGACGGCTGGAAGTATCTCAAGGAGGGGATGAATTGCAGCATGGTCCTCTTCAACGGAAGCCCGATTACGATGACCCCGCCGAACCACGTGGTCCTGAAGATCGAGTTCTGCGAGCCCGGCGCGAAGGGGAACACGGCGACGAACGTGGTCAAACCGGTGAAGTTGGAGACCGGCGCGGAAATAATGTGTCCCTCGTTCATCGAGATGGGCGAATCGATCCGGGTCGACACCAGGACCGGGGAATACATCGAACGCGTCAAGGTCTAGCCGATTGACCAAGCCGCTTGTTGAAATGCTGCGGTTTCGGGCCGCGCTCTTGGCGAAGACGCGGCGGTTTTTCGACGCGCGCGGTTTCGTCGAGGTCCAGACGCCGGTACTTTCGCGCGATACCGTCGTCGACCGTCACCTCGATCCGTTTTCGTTGCCGTACGCCGGTCGGACGTGGTACCTGCAGACCTCGCCGGAATTCCACATGAAGCGGCTTCTCGCCCGGGGCGCCGGGGCGATCTACCAGATCGCGCGGGTTTTCCGCCGGGACGAGCGAGGACCGCTTCACAATCCTGAGTTCACCATGGTGGAATGGTACCGCGCCGGCGACGGATACTGCGACGGAATGGGGTTGCTCGGCGAACTGGCGGAGACGCTGCTCGGTCGCGGGCCGGCCGAGTGTCTCTCCTACACGGAAGCCTTCGAGCGGTTCCTGAATCTCCATCCGCCGACGGCTCCCCTCGAGGAACTTGCCGAGACGGCGCGCGAGCGACTCTCGAGCGTCCCCGAATTGGCCCGCGGCGACCGGGACGGATGGCTGGACCTGCTGCTGTGCGAATGCGTTCAGCCGTTTCTGGGGCGTAAGCACCCGTTGATCCTCTACGATTACCCGGCCTCTCAGTCGGCCCTCGCGAAGATCCGAACCGGCGTCTATCCGGTGGCGGAGCGTTTCGAACTCTACGTCGACGGCATCGAACTGGCCAACGGGTACCATGAACTGACCGACGCCGCGGAACTCCGCCGGCGGAACGCCGAAGTAAACGACCTGCGGCGTAGGGACGGCAAGTCGCGGCTTCCCGAGGAGAGCCGCCTGCTCGATGCGATGGAACAAGGGTTGCCGGCGGCGACGGGGGTGGCTTTGGGATTCGACCGGCTCGTGATGGTCGCCGCCGATGCCACGTCTCTGGGGGAAGTTCTAGCGTTTCCGTTCGACGAGGCGTAGCCCGCATTATTCACGAGGACGCGCGGGATGTCTACTTTTCGGGAGCGCGGCTTCGTTGCAGTCGGATGATCTTCCGGTTCGCGGAATCCCAGTCGCCCGACTCGGCCAATTCCACGACCCCTTGCAGGGCCGTGCTCGTCTCTTCGGTGAGCTGGTTCGCCTCGCCGGCTTGCTCGATCTTCGCCTTCCATTGCCGGAGCCACTCGGGGTTTTTCGCGGAAACGGCGGTCCGCACGCCGGCGATCATCTGGAGGGTCTCCGGGGTCTCGGGGGTCTTTTTCGCGCATCCGGCGAGGAGGAGCGCGGCGAGACCGATCGAAAACAAGCAACGTTTTCCGGTTAATCCGTCAGGCATGGTTTAAGTCTCCCAATACATGGTTCTACCGGGGAAATGGGTGATCTTGGCTATCAATCGCGGCTCGGCCTACCAATCGGCCAGCACCTCGCCGCCGGCACGGCTGGCCATGCCGGCCCAGGTCGCCTGGTTGATTTCGTCGATGACGAAATGAACGCCGCCGTCCCCCATGAGAACGTTGCAGCCGCCGGGATGGTCAGACCACATCTGGCACGCATGCTTTAACATACTGTTGGGCGGATGGATAATCGGGGGGCTTTCGAAAGGCGGAGGGGCCGCTGTGTGCCTGAACCAGTGTCGCGGCGCGTTCGCTCGCCGGAAAGCCGTCGGCCGGTTTCGGCTTCACGAAGGCCCCCGGAACGACCCCGACCCACGTCTTATCAGACAGCGACGGGCTATGTTCGCCGACGAAGACCGTGTTTGAAAGACCGTCGGAGACATCCCGCGCACCGATTCTCCCGTTGCGGAAGATCGGCCCGTCTGCTTGGGCCGAGGAATATGCGTCGACGGCGTAGCCCCAAGGCTCGTTCTGGCCGACGTTGGCGACGTAGCAACTCCGCCCAAACTCGACGAAAGTGGTTCCGCCCGATTTCTTGACGGGGCAGAGGGAATCGGTACCGGGGGCGGAAGGGCACAGGAAGGCGGAAAGAGTATTCTGGACGGGAATCCGGTTGTCGACGTGCCAGCAGGGGAGGTCGTAGTTGATCGAGTCGGCCAATGCTTCCTGTTCGAGATAAGGCAGCAGGAGGGCGCCCCAGGCCCAACCGGGCCCGGCGTCGCGCGTTTGCGGATCGGGGCCGCCATGAACGCTCGGCAGGCTGATGTAGCCGGCCGGGTAGGAACCCTGGGCGTCGTGATAATTCTGGAACGCCAGGCCGAGTTGTTTCAGGTTGTTGCCGCACTGAATTCGCCGGGCCGCCTCGCGTGCCGCCTGGACGGCCGGAAGCAACAGCGCGATCAAGATGCCGATGATGGCGATGACTACCAGCAGTTCAACCAAGGTGAAACCGCGCGGAAAACGGGCGGGCATTGGGAAAAACGGTCTGTCGGCAGGGGAAGGGCGTTTCGAGGAGTTCATGATATGCGTGTTTCCTTGTGGAGGGGTGGCGCGAAAAACGGGGAGACGGACAGTCCGCCGGACGAACGCGCGAGAGGAAAAACCGGCGGAGTTTCGAATGGAAAGAAGTGAAAACCGTTGATGCACCCGCCCGGACCATGGCGACGGCCAAGGGCGCGTCGCGCGGACGGAACCCGCGACCGAAATCAACGGAAAAGCAACAGAAACCGCGGCGACCCAAGGGAACGCCGGCGGTCTGCGCAGAACGCGCTCACGCCCAAGACGGAGGCCCTCGGGCAAGAAGACGGACCACCTGATATCGTCCATGCCGCCGGGAAACATCGACGGCGACGCGTGCCGTTTTTTCGGCGCCGGTTCGGACGACGGCCGGCGCGACAAATGCCTTTGCCAACCCGACGAACTGGCAGAGGGGGCATTCCGCTTCGGAGAGGACGCGGAATTTGGACGAAGACTGGATATTCCATGCGACCCCCTCGTCTGCGCGGCCCGTGTGGATCGGGGTTCCGATTCCTACCAGCCGCCCATTCGCCTCCTCCAGCCAATGCGCCATTCCCGGCAAGATCACGTGTGCCCCCTCTCCCACCGCCAAGAGGGCGAGGAAGTAAACGGCGAAGCACGCCCGGGTGAACCGGGATTTCAGGAAGGAATGGAAATCGCGATTCACGTGGGGAATCCGCAATTCGGCCAGGAGGGAAGGATTCACGGAGGGACTGGAATCAGGAAAAACGGGCGAAAGGTCCGAATAAAACGCATTGCGACAATTCTATTGGATCGGGAATACGACGTCAAGGACGGCTCAACAAGGCCGACTCTTCCATCCGTAAGACTGGGGGCTCTCCTTTCCGGAAAGGGGCTTTCTTTTTCGAGGAATTGGCCGAAGAACGGAGGGAAGTCCTCGAACCGCGTCGGAGACGAGGGGGGCTTATTCCCCCAGCCAGGCCAAGATTGCCGCGGCGTGCTCGGGAGCGACCTGACGCCTGGCGGAAGGGGTCCGCCTTGCATGGAGTTCTTGAAACCACGCGGCTTGGGCCATTTGGCGTATGCGCGAGACGTCCTTCTCGGGAGTCGGGCTTTCTCCCGCGGTCGCGGCATGAATAGCATCCGCCGCATGCATGGCGTCCGCGGCCGTAGGGGAAATACTTGCCGTTCGGATCGCGCCCCAGTTCGCGCGGACGAGGTCCAGATCGGCCGCGCCGACCGTGCCGTCTCCGTTGGCGTCGCCGTCCGCCAAGGAGCCGGGAATGACCGTCCGACCCCAATTGGCGCGGATGATGTCCAGGTCGGCGGAGTCCACCACCGCGTCGCCGTTGAGATCACCGGGAAGGGGGAGCGGCGAGTTCTCGGCTCCCGGCGTGCCGCCGGCTACGGCACTGGCTCGCCAATTCGCCGGGTCGGAATAATCCCCTTCGGTATCGATGATTTCCAGCGACGGCCCCTCTCCGTCGGCGGCGCCGGGCCAAGGAGGATCGTCGGAATAGGCGAAGGCGAGCACCTCGAATCCGAACGCGTCGTAAAGCGCCAGGGCTTCTCCACTATTGGAGAGCCGTCCGGTGTATTGCCCCGCGACCGGCAACCCTTCGCCGTACCGGGCGGTGAACGCGGCCTGGTTTCCGGCGACGAGTACGAATTCTCCGGGCCCGAGCGACGTGACGGCAGAACCGGTGAAGTCGAACGCGACCCCGCCGGAGATTCGCACGCCGGTGAGATCCATCGTTCGCGAGGACGTGTTCTTCAGCTCGATGAACTCGAAATCTTCATCGATGAAGGCCGGGTTGACCGCCCTTTCCGCGACGGTCGGCGGGCTGGGGTGGTAATGGATTTCGGTAATCCGCAGATGCTCCGGCACCGGATTCGCGTCGACGTCGCTGGTGACGACGATCGTGTCCGTGGCGATCACGTTTCCCCGGAAATCGCGGGCTTCGAGAACGATCTCGTTTTCTCCGACCTTGAGGGGAACGCTCACCCGCCAGTCGTCGAGCGACATCCAGGTGACCGGCAAGGGTTCTTTTGCGCCGGCGAGGTAGATATTTCGGACGTTCACCCAACCGGTCCCGGTGAGAATCGCCTTTCCGTCCTCGTCCGCGTTAAAAAACGGTTGTCCGCCGTTGGTGGAGATTTCGAACGGCACCTGCGGGAGGTCGTTGTTCACGTGATTCAGGGCGAAGTTACTTCGCGTTTCGATGAAGTCGAGGTGCCCGGCGAAGTCCTGCTCCGGCAAGAGTTCTCCGTAGTGCGTGGTCCAGTACGACATATAGTCGCGGTTGTAGGTCGTCGAGATGATGTCGTGGATGTGGCCGTAGTAGAGCCGCTTGTATTTCGCCTTCTGGGTGATCTTGATGAGTTCATTGTTGGAGAAGAGGCTGTTCGTCGCGTCGAAGAACCCGTCGAGGTCGTGAGGGAAATACACCGCGCGACCGTCGGGGCGGATATAGAAGAAGGCGTTGTGATTGAAGCCGTCGGAATAGTTGTCCCTCGCGCCGAATAGCTCCGCGAAGGCGAACCCGCGCAAAAACTGGTCGACGTCGACGAACTCCTCCAAGCGGTCGTAGAAATAGGCTCCGGTACTTCCCAGAAAGCTGACCAGCCGGATGCAGGGTCCGTAATTGTCTTCGGCGCGGTTGATTTCGTTGAGGAAGTTCCAGCGGTAGTTTTCCTTGTTCGCGCCGTGGCTGGTGATCGTGGGGACCGTGTTCGCGTACGGAGTGGCCAACTTCGGCGCCTCCGGCGACCCCCCCACGGTTCCCAACGGGTAATAGATCAATTCCAGCTTGTATAAATAACCGTCGGAGCCGTTTTCGAAATACGTGTCCAGCAGTTCGTCGCCGAACCGGGTGAGCATTAGTTCGCCGGTGGAGGTGAGAGACGCCTTCGAGGGAATCACCTGGACGAGGTCGTTGTAGAAACTGATGAAATCGCCCGCGTTGTTGACGAGGGTCCGGTAGAGGAATTCCCGCTGGCTCGTAATATAGACCTCGGACCGGTCGATCACGACGGAGGAATGAATTCCGTTGAACAATTGATCGGGGTTGAACCGGACGTTGAACCCGAGGTAGATGTCGCCGTCGCGTCCCCGCTCGCTCCCCTTGAGCTTCACGCCGACGTCGTAGTATATCCGCGATTCATTGTAGATGACGGTCGCCGGCATTCTGGCGTTGCTGAGGACGTTGGTCGAATCGTGCAGCCATTGTGTGTCGGACTGGGACATGACGATGCGGAAATTGTGTAACCCGTTCGTCGCGGCCAGACCGTCGTATACCTTGACGTAGGCGCCGGAATCGGGACCGGCGGCCGGGTAGGTCGCGGTCGCTCCGGCCCCGTCCACCGCCTCGATGTAGAACTGCAAGACGCTCGAAGCGGCCTTGCCGGAGAGGCCGATATCGTAGCGGCCGCCGCCGTAGTGCCCCATGCGGATGCTCTGCCATTGGCCGTCGTTCCACCGGTACCAGAGGCGGCACTCGGCGACCCCGTCCGGATCGGCCGCGTATGCCTGGACGCGAATCTGCTCTCCCGGCCTGGGGACCGCCGGAGAGTGGATGACGCCGGTGAACGTCGGCCCCACGTTCGCCTCGTAAGTCGAGTTTCGTGCCCCCGGCGTTCCGGATGTCTCCGGTTGAACGAGGAGGGTCGTCCGGGCGAGGCGCTGGAAGTACAGCCGCGTGTGAAATAGGGGCGATCCGGCGAGCCATTTCACGCGGAAGGAGATTTCGTACTCACGGCCGTTGACGATGTCGACGTTTCGGACGAAGGTGGTCTCGGCGTGGTTGTGGACGTCGTCGGCCCGGCCGGTGGAGATTAGATGCAATACGTTGTTGCCGGGATCATCCGGATCGGTGACGATCCGGCTCGTTTCGTGGGTGCCGAGAATCCGCCAGGCGTCGGTGGTGTCGAACGAACCATTCTGGATCAACTGCTTCGCCGCTCCGTTTGGCGATTCGATCACGCTGACGTCGTCGACGAGGACCTCGCCGGGGTCCAGCAGGGCCATCGAGAACTCGCGCCACTTCCCGTCCGGTCCGCACGTACTGGGCATGGCCACGCCGCGGTAGGTGATCGTCCACCATTGGCTCTTGTGCCCTTCGCTCGAGGCGGCCCAGCTCTCGGCGACCGAGTTGTCGGTATACGGGTTGCGCAGTTCCAGACTCGAGCCGGCTCCGTCGGCGTATCTCGACCAATTGCCCTTGTCGTAATAGTGAACCTCGTCCGCCGGATTGCCCGCGGCGTCGAGAAGGAGAACTCGCTCTCCCTCGTTGGCGAGTCTCCCGGAAAAATCACCCAAGATGGTGATTGCCGGGTACTTCGCCGCCAACGCGGCCGCGTCGCCGGCGATTACGAGATACTCCCCGGGATCGAGGACCGTCCCCGGAGGGATGACGTATCTCACCCCTTCGGTGAAGGACCAACCGGACAGGTCCACCGACGCGTCCGACCGGTTGAACAGCTCGATCCACTCCTCGTCCGACTCGGTATACTCCGGCAACCAGAGGGGGCGATGGTGATACATGATTTCGTTGATGACGATACCGGTTTCGAGGTCGAAAGAGTTTTCGACTCCCGGCGTGGGGACGTCGGGCGTATACCACGGCCCCTTTCCGTCCGGCAGACGCCCAAGCGGTTTGGCTTGCATTCGAATCGCGTCGAAGACCCGTGATCCGTTCGGCGACACGAGATAGAGCCGCTCACCCACTTCGGGACGGAAACCGAGTTGGTCCTCGAACAGGACGAGGTGCCGCGCGTAGGAAAGATAGGTCGGCGAGGCGAACGTGAAGGAACGTCCCAGACTCGTCTCGATCCGGTATCCCCCCAAGTCCACGCCGTAGGCGTCGCTCTGGTTGAACAGCTCTACGTAGAACCGCGCCCGGCCGTCGACGTCCAATATGTTCGACTCGTTGAAAACGATTTTCGGCGCGGCGACGTAGGGGGTTTGATTGATCTTCTCGATGACGACCTCCGCTCCCATGACGACGTCGGAACTGGTGCCGCCGTGCTGGTGGACCTCGACCGCCAGCGCATTCATCCCACCATGAAGAACATCCATCGGGATGTGGATCGAACCGCTGAAGGTGGCGTCCGGAATGGCGGAGGCCGCCGGCGTGGAATAGGTGATGTTCCCTTCCGGCATGTTGAAACGGCCGATTTCCGTTCCGTTGACGTAGAAGACGGCCCCGTCATCGATAATCGGATTGACATACGCATAGACCGTGCTGGCCGGATCGGCGATTTGGAACTCACTCCGGAAGTAGAACGTCCGGGGGCCGAGCGTCAGTTCGGTTCCCTTGGGGGCCGGAAGTTCGGCCGATTCGACGTAGAGCAGCCCCGGACCGCTTGGCCAGGCCGAATCGTCGTACGCCGGGTCGATCCAGGCGGTCCCCAAATCCGTGCCGGACTGTTCGTATTTCCAGGCGGCCGTGTAGGCGAGGACGGTCTCTTCCGTCCGCTCGTCGTAGACGGTGAAGTTCGCGCGGCCCGGCGTCCCCCCCACGATGATGCTGGAACTCCAGACGTCGGGTCCGTTGTCCGAACGCGTGGGGTCCGTCTTCGCCAGCGAGGTGCCGCCTCCGTCCGGAGCGAGCGGCCATGGCGCGTCGTCATCGTATTCGACCGCGTTGAGCAGCCGATCACTGTTATTGTGCAATCGGATTTCCTCTCCACCGTTGTCGAGCCGTCCCTCCCAGGGTCCAAACGCGCCCTGGACGCCGGAGATGTCCCGCAACGCGACCGGATCGGCCGCGACCACGACATACCCCTCGGCGGGGATAATCGTCCCCTGTGGGAATTGATAGGACACACCCCCCTGGAGACTCCACTTGGAGATGTCGATATCGACGCACATCTGGTTGTAGAGTTCGACCCATTCAAGGGTCGAGTGCGGGTCGGCCGGGTGATACATGATCTCGTTAAAGACCACGCCGCTGTCCAAAGCCAGCTTCGCCTCGAGCCTCTCGAATCGCAGAGGTCGGCGAGGTAACCCAGTCTTGCGGTGGCGATCCGGTTGAAGACTCATTGATGACTCGTTTCTCATTCCGCTGGTGGACGGTGCCCGATTCGGCCGAATCGACCAATTACGATTGTAATTGTCGCTGCGTCTTGAGCCTAGAGTTCACTTTGAGAACCGTGCCGCGGTCCCGGGCTTGAACGTGCAAGGTTTGAGGACATCCGCCCACATGATCATGCGGATTCACACCACCTGTAAGGGCTGTACTTATCGAAAAATCCGGCTCGGCGGACTTTTTTTCCATACCGTTTTAGGTCCTGAGTGTTGTTAAGATAATAGCAGGGGCCCATGAGACGATTCTTCTCGTTGTAACCCCCTTGAAGAGAGAAGAATCGACCTTGGAACGAGTGCCACTGTGAGTGGAGCGAGTACCAGCCCAAAAGTAGAGGAGTACGCCCGCCTGTTGGCCACGTGCCAACGACGGGTGTTCCTCTACGTACTGGGCTTGACGGGGAACCCCTCTGACGCGGAGGAGATTCTGCAAGAAACGAATCTCGTTCTATGGCGCAAGTTTGATGAGTTTAAGCCGGGGACGGATTTTACCCGGTGGGCCACCAAGATCGCGTATTACGAGGTTCTGAAGTTTCGCCGCGAAAAACCCTCGCGCGGAATCTGTTTCAGCAACGACTTCATGGAAGCGTTGGCGGAGGAGATAAACGAGGACGCGTTGGTCGATCTTCGACGGGACGCCCTCAGGGAGTGTATGGAAAAGCTGCATCCGAAGGACCGAGATTTGATCGTACGACGTTATCAGCCCCAGGCGAATACGCGCAGCGTCGCCGAAGCGCTCCAGCGGAGCGTCCAGGGAACGCGGCGTTCTTTGCAGCGTATTCGAGCCGGCCTTCTGGGGTGTATCGAGCGAACCCTGGCCCAAGAACGGTAATGCGAAAACCGAACCCCGATATTCCCGATATTCCGGAACGGCTCGACGGGCTGCTTGCCGAGTTGTGCGACGGGTCGCCGAACGCCGAGGAAGTGGCCGAGTTGGAGCACCTCGCCGGTGCCTCGGCCGCCGCCCGGCGGTACGTCGTCGGCTATCTCCAGTTGCACGGCGAACTTCTTTGGAGCATAGGCCGAATCGGCGAGCCGGCCGCGGTCGCGCGGCATCCGCGGGAGGGGGCCGTACTCGCTTCCTCCGGCTTCTGGCGCAGGGTGCGTTCACTCAGCGCGGCGTTCCTGGTTTCCACGTGCGGCATCATCATCGCGGGTCTTCTGTACGCTTGGTATTCTCAGCCGTCAGAGCCTCGGGGCACGCCAGTCGCCGTCTTGGCCGAATCCCTCGATGCAATGTGGGACAACGAACCCCGTGATAAGGTGTTTCTGAAGGGGAGTTTTGCCCGATTGGCGCAAGGTTTCGCCAGAATCGAGACGTCCAGCGGCGCCTCGGTGCTTTTGGAGGGTCCGGCGGAAGTCCGGTTTTCGGGAGGAAACTCACTCGATTTGAGGTCGGGACGACTCACGGCACGGGTTCCGGACGAGGCGGCCGGGTTCATCGTGCGGGCGCCGTGTGCCTTTATCGTCGATCTTGGGACTGAATTCGGGGTGACCGTCTCCGACCCCGACTCATGCGAGGTCTGTGTCTTCGCCGGCAAGGTCGAGGTCAAGGGAGACGGTAGTTCCCGTTCGGAGGTGGCGCATGGTCTTTCCGCCGGAGAAATCGTGGAAGTGCTCCGCCGCGGCGACTCGCTTCAATTCAAAGAGAAAATCCACTGTGATTCGCGGTTCGTTCGCCGGCTTCCGCCACCGCCGGCGTTTTCCCTTCGTGAAGCGGTCGCGAGCCACCCGGCGCTCGTCCATCACTATACGTTCGAAGGATTGAATCCGCTGGGTCGTCGCCAAGACCGCCGCGGATCCCTCCATCTGTTGGAGACGGTGTTGCAAGGAGGGATCGGGACCGGTTCTTTGACATATCCGGTGGTCGGGGCCTTGCCTTCGACGGACGCGGTGGCGATTCGGCGGAGCCAATCGAATTCGGACACTCAGGGCAAGGCGCTCCAATCGGAACGCGATTTCGTTCCGCCGGAAAGGATGACCCTTGAGTTGCTTCTGCGATTTGACGGGTTCCCCGCGCCGGGAGCGGGTTCCATCGCCGCGGCCGTCGCGACCCGGGCGGACGCGAGTGACTGCGGTTTCTTCCTCGGCGTCGTGGAGGACGGGCAATTGGCGCACTTGTTCGACGCCGATGCCAACTGGGTCGAGACCGGGTTCATCCCGAGGACCGGGGAGTGGTATTACGTCGTGTCGACGTTCGAGCCGGCCGGCGGAAATCAGACGAAAATCAACACGTTCGTGGCATCACTTTCCGACGAACACCCCGAATTGGTTCACGTCGTCAAGGGCCATGTGGTCGAGGGCACCCCGGCGGTGGGCCGGCTTGGGATCGGAAAGGGATTCGACGAAACGAGAGCCCACGCCTATCCGTGGTCGGGTGCCCTCGACGAGATCGCCGTGTATAATGAAGTGTTGGAAGAACCGCGACTGAAAGAGCATTTGAGCCTGCTGTCCGGCACGGAATGATCGCGGCCGGTTTGGGAGGCGTATGAATCTCGCGCGGCGCGTGATGCGAGGCGCGCCCCCGCTCCGTCCGGCGGGACGGCGCATTTCAGAAAAAAAAGGAACATCGCAAGGACCGCCGGCGCGGAACGGTGGTGCCTTCGAATCCTCGAAAAACGGGCCGAGAGGATGGTAGGGCGTTTTGGCCGATACGAACAGGGTCTTTTCATGAATTCATCTTTTTCCTCCCGAGAGCAGCTCTCGCGGCGTCGATTCATCGAACGTCTCGGAATGGTCGCCGCCGGTACGTCCGTCTCCGGCGCGACGGGGCCCGTTCTTTCGTGGGCGGAGGAGCACAGTGGCCCGATCGACTGCGGTCCTCCCCCCCAGGCGAAACCGCAGCATCGCAAAGGGGCGGAAGGGTTCGCTCCGCTTCCTCTTCCGGTGACGCCGCTGCGGCGGACGGAGAAGAAACGCGAGCCCGCCCCTCCGGCGCTCATAGGGAAGATGGCTTTGGGTCCCATCCGCTGGATCACGCGCGAGGGGAAACGGGTCAAGTACCGCGACTGGATGACCGATCCGGCGGATATTGACACCCTTTTGAAATGGACGAGCCAGAAGCTCGGCATCAACTACCGCGCCCTCGAAACCGACTTCCTGCATTTTTCCTACGACCCTCGGGAACTGCCGGCCTTGCTTTTCTCGGGGCACAACGCGTTTACCCTGCCCGACGAGGTCCGCGCTCGGTTGGCCAGGTACGTGGCGGACGGCGGCATGATCATCGGCGACGCGTGTTGCGGCTGGAGTGATTTCTCCGACTCATTTCGCCGCGAGATGGAACTCATGTTCCCCGGAAGACCCCTGCGCAAGATGCTGCCGGAAGATCCGGTCTTTTCCTCCTACTACAAATTGGGTGACCTGACTTACAAAGAGGCGGACGGCTCTACCTATTCCGAAGAACCCTGCCTGGAGTCGATCGACTTCGGCTGCCGCGCCGGCGTGGTCTTCTCGCCCAGGGACCTCACCTGCGGCTGGGACGGGCACGAACATCCACGCGGCGAACGGGTCGTTATCGACGAGGCGCGCCAGGTCGGCGCGAATTTGCTCACGTATCTGTTGGGAAACTACCAGTTGGCCCGATTCCTCAGTTCCACGAAGGTCTACCACGAAGCGGACAAGCCCAGCCGCGACGATTTCGTCTTCGCCCAGGTGATGCACGAGGGGGACTGGGACCCCGATCCCTCCGCGGTGCACAATCTCTTGCGTCACGCGCGGGACAACTCGACCATGGGGGTGAAATTCAAGCGAGAGAACGTGAAAATCGGCGACCCCGAGGCCGCCACCTATCCTATTCTCTACATGACGGGGCACCGCGAGTTCAAATGGAACCCCGAGCAGGTCGCCTGGATGCGGCGCTACCTGAAAGCGGGAGGCGTGCTCTTCGCCGACGCTTGTTGCGGAAGGATGGCGTTCGATATGGCGTTTCGTCGGGAACTGGACAAGGTCATCGGAAATCAATCCCTGGAACCGATGCCGCAGAAGCACCCCTTGTTCCAGTGCCACTATCTGATACAATCGGTCGAATACACGCCGCGAGTCCGCGAGGATTTCGGCCACATGGAAGAGCCCAGGCTGGAATACGTCGACGTCGACGGACGCCTCGCCGTGGTCTACAGTAAATTCGACCTCGGTAACGGCTGGGAGCAGTTCCCCCATCCTTACAGCTACGGTTTGCAAGAGGAGTCGGCTTTGAAAATCGGTACGAATATGCTGGTCTATGCGCTCACCCATTAGTCCTTCGTCGAACGGAATGATTCGGGTTGAACTCTTGCTCGACTAGGAGCCGATTGATGGTGGTGGATGCCGGATTTTCTTTGTCTTCTCAGGCGGTCGGTCTCGGCGACCCCATCTACGCCAAAGTCCGCGAACGGTTGCGCAAGGACATTCTGGCCGGGGAGTATCAGGCGGGCGAGCGGTTGAAAATCAAGGACATTGCGCGGCGATACGGCGTGAGTACCATGCCGGTCCGCGAGGCTTTCCAGAAGCTGGAGGGGGAAGGACTGGTCCAGATCGAACCAAACAGGGGGGCCAGGGTGCGGCGCGTCGACCTGCGGTTCATCCAGAACATGTACGACATCCGCGTCGCCATTGACGGAATGTTGGTCCGCAAGGCGACGGAACGGATGACTCCCGCGACGCTTGACCCCGTCCGCGAGGCGGTCGAGCAATACGAAAGATCGGTCCGGCCGGAAGAGACGCCCGAATCGTTCGAATGGAACCGGAAGCTCCACCGGCGTCTGCATGAATCGGCCCGCAACGAAGACGCGATGGCGATTTTGGACTACCGCTGGGGACTGATCGAGTGCATCAGGGCGACGTTTCGCTCCGGTCCGAGCAGGATCGAAAAGGTCATCGAGGAACACCGTCTGCTTCTGGCCGCCTTGGAGAGGAAGGACGCCGACGAGGCGGAACGGATCGCCAAGCTCCACTGCGAAAACGCGAGAATCGACCTGATCGCCCAGATGCAGAAGGCATACGGGCTGGGAATGTAATCCGGGGAATCCGCCAATCGCGGAACGTTCGTATCAAACTATTCGTACGGCAAGCGTTCGGACAAATGACCAAGACGCCACACGACCATTTCACCGCTCTCCTGAAAAAATACCGTGCGGCCCTTCTGGATGACGTCATCCCGTGGTGGCAACGGCATTCCGTGGACGATGAGCGCGGAACGTACTATTCGTGCCTGGACCGCGAGGGCTTCCCCACCTCCGGGCACAAGTACACGTGGGCGATCGCGCGTCAGGCGTGGATGTTCGCCCGGTTGTGCAATACGTTCGGCCCGCGGGGCGATTGGTTGGAGCTTGCGCGGAACGGAGTCGTCTTTCTGGATGAAAACGCCATCCGCGACGACGGCAGTACCTACTTCCGGTTCGCCCGCGAAGGGACCCCGCTGGCGGAGCATGATGACATCCACACCCGGTGCGTTATCGTGGCGGCCCTGGCGGAGTTCGCGAGGGCTTCGGGAGAGGAATGGTACGCCGACAACGCGATCGAGCTGTACGAGAGCGCCTTCGCCATGCTGGGGCATCCGACCGATGCGCCGTTTGAATCGCATCCGATCGAGGGATACGCGTTCCATTCCCTGGCGGATGACCGCTTCCGGCTGATGACGGCCCGGGTGCTCAACGACGTCCGCCCCCAGGACCGGTGGCGAAATAATCTGGAGGAATCGTGCCGGTCCATCATCGCGCGGCACTGGCACGCTGAACTGGACGCGCTTCTCGAGAACGTCGCCTTCGACGGGACGCCCCTTCTGGATATCCCGGAAGGCCGCCTGATTCACATTGGACACGCCATGGAGTCCGCCTGGATGATGATCGAGGCCGGCTCGATCCTGGAGGAGCCCGAGTTCACTAATGCCGGCGCGGCGATCGTGAAGTCGGCCATGAACCGCGGATGGGATGAAGACCGCGGCGGGCTGCGCCATCTCACGAGTCTCGACGGGGCGATGGCCTTCCCCGCCAATGACGATACCCGGCTGTGGTCGGTCCACGCGAACGCCCTTTACGCGACGCTGGCGGCTTGGGTCTCTACCGGAGACCGCGGCGCGGCCGATCGGCATGCGAGGGTCCATGAGTATACGCTGGCGCATTTCCCGGACGCGGAGCACGGGGAGTGGTTCGGCTGGCTGGGGCCGGACGGAAAACCCATCGTCACGGACAAAGCGAACGGCTTCAAGGGATGCTTCCATATCCCCAGAGCCTTGGAAAGATGCATTCAACTGCTGGAGCGATTACCGGTCTCATGAACTCCAAAGAGCGAGTCCGCCGCGCGCTGCGAAAGGAGCCGGTCGACCGGCCGCCGGTCTTTATGTGGTTCCACCCTCGGACGCGCGATCTCCTGGCCGGGATGCTGGAGATTCCGCCGGAAACCCCTATCGACAACATCTTTGCGATGTACGAAGAGGTCGGCATTTCCCGCCCGGCCGTGTTCGATGCGGCCGCCGATATCCGCCGGCGTGCCATCGAATCCTCCATCATCCCAGGGTAGGAGAACCGCGAAGTCCGGCGTTTGGCTCGTTTCTCGGCCAATCCGCCCTCCCAAACTGAAAAACGCCGATCCGACGGATGTGCCTGAACCCCTCCTTTCGAGTTTATTAAATATACAGCTAAAATGGGGATAGGATTGAAACTGCTTCGTGACCGGAATAGGATCGCGTATGACCTTCCCACCACCGGCGAGTTTCCCACCATCGGCGCGAGGGTCCGCCGGCAAAACATCCCCCCCGATTCCAATCAGGAGCCAGATCATGCCTATGCGAAGACCGTTGCGGACCTCTCGCCGCCGTTTCTTGAAGACCGCCGCCGTCGCGGCCGTTCCCTTCGTGATTCCCTCCGCCGTTCTGGGCAGGGACGGCGCCGTCGCGCCGAGCGAAAAGGTCACCGTCGGGATGATCGGGATGGGACGTCAGGTGTGCGCGTTCAATCTGCGGCGATTCGTCAACGAGCCGGACTGCCGCGTCGTCGCCATTTCCGACTGCGACCGCTGGAGGCTCGACGTAACGAACGACCGGGTGGCCAGCTACTATGGTGGAAGGGGAAGTTGCGGGCCTTTCGGTGACGTGGCCCGTTATCTCGATTTTCGCGAATTGCTCGCCAGGAATGACGTCGACGCGGTGATGATTTCGACGCCGGACCACTGGCACGTCCCCATGGCGATCATGGCGGCCCAAGAGGGGAAGGACGTCTGTCTTGAAAAACCGTGTACGCGGACCATTCCGGAAGGGCGTCTCTTGGCGGACGCGATTAAGAAACACCGGCGGGTCTTCCGGATGGACAGCGAATTCCGCGGAATTTCCACCTTCCACCGAGCGTGCGAATTGGTCCGCAACGGGCGGATCGGCAAGGTCACACGGATTATCTCCGGCGTTCCGGTCGACAGCTTCCCACCGGTAAAGGCCGGCTCCCGGCCGATTCCGAAAGACATTGACTACGACCTGTGGCTGGGGCCCGCCGTGGACAAGCCCTATTGCGAAGACCGGGTCCACGCGGTCCGCGGATACGAACGCCCCGGTTGGATGCGGATCATGGATTACTGCGACGGCATGGTCACGAATTGGGGTACGCACCTCAACGACATCGTCCAGTGGGGAAACGACAGCGAGTATACCTGCCCCATCGAGTGCGAGGCGGTCTTTGGCAAATGGATCGACCGGGACGGCTTGTGGAACGTCTTGACCGAGTTCGAGGTCCGCTACCGCTATGCCGACGGAACGGAGTTGGTCTACAAGACCGAATCGCCTTATGTACGATTCGAGGGGGAGGAAGGCTGGGTCCGGTGCGAATTCGGCGGCTCCGGTTTGACGGCCAGTTCCGACGCGATTCTCAATTCCGAAATCAAGGCGGACGAGGTGCATCTCCCGCTCCTGAGCGAGCAGCGGGATTTCCTCGACGCGGTGAAATCCCGCGGGAAAACGCTGGAAAACGAAGAGGTCACGCACCAGACGACCAACATCTGCCACTTGGCCCACATCGCGGTCCGCGTCGGCAACGGGGTGAAGCTCAAGTGGGATCCCAAGGCGGAACGCTTCACCAACAGCGACGTCGCCAACGAGTATCTCGTTCTCCCGGAGGCTCGGGAGGAGTGGTCGTACGAAAAGATCGTGAAATCGTAGCCGCGAGTGGACCGTCCACCTTTGGGTTCCTCGGAAGACTTCACGATTCAGAAGCCCTTGCGCACCGGAGTGAATCCGAGCGTCTTATCGATGAACTCGTACGCTTCCTCGCGGACGGCGTCGGGAAAATCGTGCTCGCATTCGGGATAGCGAACCTGGAGTTTGTCAGCCGCGTCGAAGAGGGCGTAGATTGCGCGGGCGTTCCTGACCGCTTTTTCCACGCCGCGGTAGTCGAAGTTTGAGTCGGAGATAGGTGAATTGGAGAAGAAGGGACGCGGGGCCAGGGCGGCGACGACCTCATAGAAGTCGAAAGGGACGAGGTCGGGATCCAGCTTGTACTTGGTGGCCAGTAGCGGCATATAGCCGTCGTGCGTCCAGCCCTGGATATCGCCGCCGTAGTAGTCATGAAAGGGGGTCCAACCGCAACTGGAGACGATCACCCCCACTCGCGCGTCGAAGACGCCGAGAAACATGGCGTTGTGGCCTCCCAGCGAATGGCCGATGGCGCCGATCCGTTCTCCGTCGACCGCGTCGAGCGACCGCAACAAATCAACGCACCGCATGTGATTGAGGATGCCCTTCATCGTGGCCGAGAGGTAACCGCCGGCACGCCAGTCAAATTTGTATTCACCCATGTTTACGTAGTCCGGGGCGATCACGACGTATCCCCGACGAGCCAGTTCGACGGCGTATCCGCGATTCGGCAGCGGTCCCAGATCGGCGATTACGTCCTTTCCGATCTCGCGGTTCGTCGGATGCAGCGCGACGACTCCGGGGCGTTTGCCGTCCGGTCCCCCCTTCGGGAAATACAGATGCGCCGTCAAACGGTCCCCCTCCTCCGGGACAAAAGTGACGTGTTCACGGACGCAGTGTTCTTCCTCGACCGTCTTCGTCACCCGGATGTCGAGCGGCGGGAGGTTCTCTCGCGAGGGAAATGGTCCCATCGCCGCCTGCATCCCTTCCAAGATATGGGCGCGCCGCTTGGCCCAATCCTCGGCCGACTCGACCGGGTACTCCGCTCCGTCCGCGTCGCGCAGGACCAGAAGATTGGAGTGGTCCGGATACTCGACCGCCGGTGCCGTGTAACACCAGGTGACGGCGAAAAAGCTCATAACTAGAGAAGACACGAAATACGACGGTGGGCGATGCATGGCGGTGCTCCGGGGAAGGGGTGGGAAAGTGACGGTGACAACTTCATTATACCCCGCCGCCCGGTACGCCCGCAAGACGGACGGCCGTGGAAACGCCCTGACGCCACCGATAAGTCGGCGGATCCGCGGGCCCATCGATTCCGGAACCGCGCGGGGAAGAACGCGAACGCGAGATCGGTCTTGCCGATCGAGTAGGAGATCGGGATATGCAAGCCGAAATCCACGTTTTCCCGCGCGTTCCCGGTAATCCGGTATTGGGCCCGCGCGTGCTCGCGAGGCTGAAATTGGACGCCGGATCTGACGAAAAACCCGTTGACCCCCTTTTTCCGACCGGTCATAATCGAGTTCGTGCCGGAAACGGTCGTCGACACGCGGTTGCCGACATGCCGGGCCGCCCGGACTCGGCAACAGTGTCATCCGGGCCGCCCGGACTCGGCAACAGTGTCATTGTGCGGTCGGCTCATTCCTGCCGCTTGCCTTGAAGGAGATATCGATGTTGCGTCTCGATCGAGCGCTTCCGGCGGCCGCTTTGGCCCTTGTGTTGCTTGCCGCTTCCACCACTTTGGCCCGGAACCCGAAACAGGACTACGGCAAGGTGGAGCTGCTTCGCGACCGCTGGGGCGTACCGCATGTTTTCGCCGAGACGGACGAAGGGGCCATGTTCGGCCTGGGGTATGCCGCGGCGGAAGACAGGGGGTTTCAGATGCACTATACGCTCCGCATTATTCAGGGCCGGCTGGCGGAGGTGATCGGCGACGTTCAGAAGACCCCCCGGCGCGAGACGGCCGTCGACAACGACCGCAAGATGCGGACTTTCGGCTTTGCCGCCGCGGCCGAACGGCTGGTCGACAACCTCGATCCCGAATCCCGCGGCCTGTTGGAGGCCTACGCGGCCGGGGTGAACGCCTGGTTCGACGCCAACGCGGAGGACCTCCACCCGCTCTTCGCCAAGACCGGCCTGGTGCCGGAGCCGTGGACCGCCGCCGATTGTCTCCTTTCCTGGTGGCATTTGGCCCAGTTCTTCGCGACCGACGGCACCCGCGACCTGATGCACTACCGCAACCTTGTCGAGGGCAATCCTCGGGACGCGATGCTGGCGGCCCTCAAGGACACCAAGCTGGAACCGCTCGGCCCGGACGACGCGGCTGCCGTCGTGAAGCGGTCGGACGTCACGGACGAATGGATCGAGAAGACCCGCGTGTTTCTTCGCGAGAACGGCTTCGAAGACCCCGGCGAAGGCACGGCTTCCGGCCAAGAGCCCGGGCCGAAATTCTCGCATGCCTGGGTGGCCGACGGCAAGGTAACCGGCACCGGCTCGGCCGTGCTAGTGAGCATGCCGCAAACGCCGGTCGCGAATCCGCCGCTGCTCTACGAGTTCCACATTAGCGGCAAGACATTCAACGCCCGCGGCGTGGGCGTGGCCGGCTCGCCGGTGATTCTCATCGGGTGGAACGAACACGTCGCGTGGGGGATGACCGCCCTGGGCGCGGATCAGGCGGACCTCTTCCGTTTGAAAACCGATCCCGCCCGGCCCGGGGAGTACGACTTCGACGGAACGTGGCGGAAGATGGAGACGGCCGACGAAGAAATCAAGGTGAAGGGGGGACTGGCGCAAACACTGAGCGTCCGCCGGACCCATCTCGGCCCGGTCGCCAACGAATTCTGCTTCGCCAGGCCGGGCGACCCGCTCGTGGCGCTGAAGCGGATTCCCGTCTGCGAGACGGACCGCGAGACGATCCAGGGGGCGATGGCGATGCTCCGCGCGAAGGACGCCGGCGAGTTCTTCGAGGCGCTAACCGGGTGGCGGTTTCCGACGGCGAACGTCCTCTTCGGCGACAAGGACGGCCGGATCGGCTTCTCGGCGGTCGGCGCGCTGGTTCTCCGTTCACCCCGTGCACCCGAAGGGGGTGCCGCGGCGCACGACGGTTCCGCGTCGGAGTACGATTGGCGCGGCGTCGTACCCCAAGGGTTGGTCCCCCACGTCCTCGACCCGGCCTCGGGAATTCTCTTCAGCGGGAACCACCGGCCGATCGAGTCCTTCTACCCGATCCCCATCGGCATCAGTACCGGGTCCATGGGAGACACCCTGCGGTCGCTGCGGCTGCGGCAGTTGCTCGAAGGCCGCGACCGGATGACGCCGGACGAAATTCGCAAGATGATTGCCGATTCGGTCAACCCGGCGAGAGTGGCCATCGTCCGGGCGGGCTATCACCTCCGCGACGTCCTGGGGGAGAACCTCGCCCCGGAGGCCCTCGACGCGCTAGCGCACCTGGAGCTTTGGCACGCGTGCGGAGGACCGTCGGACCTGGGGTACCCCGGGGCGGAGCTGGCGATGCACCTGGGCACGATGTTCCGGATCATGCAGACGGACCTGGCCGTGGTCTACGGCGGAGGCGAATCCGGGTTGGCCCGATTCGTGAAGACCCTCAACCGGCGGCTGGACACCGATCAGGAGGCGCCGATCGAGCCGTTGGAGCGGGAATTCATCGAGAACGCCCTGGCGGATGCCTGGATCGCCGCCGAGAGGGCGTACGGCGGGGATTCCCTCACCTGGAATGACACGGCCCGGCGGGAGGTTACTCAGCGCCGGTTGGGCTACTACGAGAGCCTCGACGGATTTCCGTCGCTGGATGAGGCGGAGGACCTCCGCTTCCCGGCCCTGCGGTGCGTCGACGGCGGGACCCTCTTCTCCCAGGCCGCCCAGGCCTACGTTCAATGGGTCCCCCTGGCCGACGTCGACGCGGCCCAATCCCTCCTCCCCCCCGGCAATTCCGAGCGCCCCGGCGCTCCCTTCCGCACCGTCAACAGTGTCCTTTCGGCAACCGTGCAAGACTCGTCCCAGGCGGTTTGGTATCATTCGC
>CAZFQG010000102.1:0-6520 GCA_964520785.1 uncultured Planctomycetaceae bacterium
AGTGCGTCATCGAACTCATCTGGCAGGCGTGCCTGACGTACGACGTGGAGTCGAATCAGGTGAAGCGGTACGCGGAGGAGGAGTTGAATATCCCGTACCTGCGGATCGAGACCGACTACTCCCCGTCCGATTCCGCCCGGATCACGGTCCGCGTCGAGGCGCTTTTCGAGACGGTTCGGGCAGGCGTATAGGGATGGGAAGCGTCGCGTTCGCAAGTCCGTTCGTCCCCCCGGAGTGGATCGCCGCGCACGGGCTGCGTCCCATGCGGCTGCGGCCCCGAACGGGAATGCCGGCGAGGGCGATTACGGCCCGGGGTGTTTGCCCTTTCGCCGGGGGCGTCGTCGATCAACTCGACGCCCTGGCGAAGGGATGCTCGAATTCGGATGACGCGGCTCTCGATGCGGTGGTCCTCACGACGACGTGCGACCAGATGCGCTACATCGCCGCCTTCCTCAACGAGAATCGGCCGCTGCCGTTGTTCCTGCTCAACGTCCCGTCCACCTGGCAGCCGCCCGCGGCACTGCACCTGTACCGTGAGGAACTCCAGCGGCTGGGCCGGTTTCTCGTCGGCCTCGGCGGCACGGTGCCGAGGCCGGGGCACTTGGCTGTCACGATGCGGGAATACGACGCAGACCGCGCAGCCGCCCGGTTCGCATGGTCGGGCGGTGAAACGGACGGAGCGTCCCAAGCAATTCGCCTCGCGACGGTCGGCGGCCCGCCGGCAAGCGACGGCGAGTTCGTCGCCCTTGTGGAGCGTGCCGGTGGCCGAATTGTCCTGGACGCCGGCCCGTATGGAGAACGGGCGAGCCCCCGGCCGTTCGACGAAAGCCGGCTCGCGGAGGATCCGCTTGGCGAACTGGCCGACGCCTATTTTGAGATTCCAGACGTCTTCCAGCGCCCGAACACACGGCTCTACGAATGGCTGGGCGAACGGATCGCCGAGCGGGGCATCCGCGGGATGTTGTTCTTTCGCACCGTCTTCTGCGACCTGTGGCACGCGGAGGTCCAGCGGATGCGCCAGTGGAGCCCCGTGCCGATACTGGATATCGACGTTCCCGGCGGCGAGGAAGGCCGCGCGGCGCGAACCGTGGGGCGGATCGAAGCGTTTCTGGAGATGTTGCAGTGAGCACGCTCCCGGAACGCATCACGCTTGAAGAGTGGGACCGGCGCTATACGGCGCTCCGGTCGGAGGGGCTGTGCGAACCGTCGTACGGAGGGAATCTTTGCCGCCATGTGGAAGACGGCGACCGGCGGCTCTTGAAACTGCGAATGGATAATTCACCGGCGGCACTGCGGTTGTGGAATTTCCTGCTCAGTGAAGAAGACCGCCTGGCCGAGGCCAGAGCAAACGGAAAGGTTCTCGTCGGGACGATGAAGGACCTCGGCACCGTGCCGGTGATGGCGTATTCGTTCGAGAACGTTATCGCGTTCTATCCCGACGGCGCGTGGTGGATTCCGTGCGTGATGGAACAGACTGCCGGGCTTTTGCGGATTGCCGATTCCCTGGGCGTCGATGATTCCTTCTGCCCAGTCCGCGCCATGCTGGGGGCGTTCGTCAATGAAGCCCATTTTCCGATTCCGGAGTTGCTGATTTGCAGCGTCGGGGCGACGTGCGACGACTTCTCGGCCATCGCCGGGCGGCTCGAAGGGATGGGACACCCGGTTTTCTGGTGGGAGATTCCCCACCGCCGAAGCCCGGAAGCGGGGGAAGAAGCCGTCATACTCCCCGGCGGGTTTCGAGCCCCGCGGTCGCAGGTCGCCTTCGTCGAGGGGGAATTGGCGCGGGTTCGCGGGGCGCTGGAAACGGCCGTCGGCATGTCCCTGACGGATGAGGCGCTACGCAACGGGATTCGCCGGGCCAATCACGCGCGTGATCTCCTTCGGGAGTTGCGAAGGGCCGTCTTTACCGCTGACGTGTCCCCTCTGCCGGGGCTGGAACTTCTTATTGCCGAAATGTTGGCGATCCACTTCTGCTCCGATCAGAACGAATGTCTCCAGGTTCTCGATGACCTCCTCGGCGAGGTTCGAAGGCGGATGGAGCGGGGCGTGGGGTTCTTCGCAAGGGACGCAGCCAGGGTATTCTGGGTGAACCCGGTTGCGGATATGCGAGCGATGAATATGCTGGAGGATGCCGGAGGGCGGCTCTGCGGAACCGAATTTCTCTTTTCGCACGCGTTGGACGCGATCCCCGAGGACATCCCCCCCATGGAAGCGCTCGCCCAGTCGGCCCTGGCCGATCCGATGGTCGGTTCGCCGGTCGACCGAGCGGAGCGAGTGCTTCGCGACATGGAGGAATTCGGTGCGGAGGCGCTCGTTATCTCGCGAATTCCCGGTGCGAGTCATTGTGCCTTGGAAGGGACGATTATCGGTCGCATCGTGAAAGAACGCTTGAAAGTACCGGTCGTGGAGATCGAAGTGCCGCCCCTGAGCGATTCGATCGAACCGACGCTGCAAACGCGGCTGGAGGCGCTAGTGGAAACCGTGCGGAGCAAGAAAAGACCGTGATTTGTGCCGGAATTGACGCAGGTTCGCGGACGATCAAGGTGGTCCTGCTGGATGTTGATGCGCAGGAGGTGGTCGCCTGCGACGTTGTCGACCAGGGGGTCGAACAAGACGCGATCGCGCAGCGGCTGCTGAATGCGATGCTCGAGAAGAACGGGCTGACCCGCGGAGAGGTCCGTGCGATCGTCGCCACCGGCTACGGTCGAAAACTCATCCACGGCGCGGACGCGACGATCACGGAGATTACTTGTCAGGCGGTCGGCGTGTCGCACGGAGTTCCCGGGACGCGAACGGTCATTGACATCGGCGGTCAGGACAGCAAGCTCCTGCGGCTCGATCCGGGGGGCACGGTGGCGGATTTCGTGATGAACGATCGCTGTGCCGCCGGAACCGGCCGATTCCTGGAGGTCGTCGCGACCCGGCTTGGCGTGCGTCTGGCGTCCCTCGGCGAAATGGCCGCCAACAGCCGCAACCCGGCGGTCATCAGCAACATGTGCGTTGTCTTCGCCGAGACCGAAATCGTCGGGCTCCTGGCCGCCGGCATCCCCCCGGAAAACATCGTCGCCGGGGTGCAGGCCTCCATCGCAACGCGGATGACCGCCATGGCCGGCGGCCGCGTCACCCCCCCGGTCGTCTTCACCGGCGGGGTGGCCAACGTGCCGGGCATGCGGCCCGCATTGTGTGCCGCCCTCGGCCAAGACGTGACGGTCGCCCCGGAAGCCCAATTGACGTGCGCTCGCGGCGCCGCGATTTTGGCGGCGCGCCTGTAGGTCCCTATCTTGCCGGCTCCCAAAAAGACTGGTAGGATAAGAACAAATCGACCGAGATATATATCGTACACGACATATATATCGTCCACGACATAAAACCTATCGACCTCCCAACCCCAGGCCTCCCGCGTGATTGATGTCGCCAAACGAAAACGGGTCATGTCGCGCTCCAAGCAGTTGGGGCACTGCATCTGCAATCCCAAGCAATCGTGCCCCTGCGACGTCTTTCTGGAACACAACGTTTGCCCCTGTGCGGGGGAACGGCTGGAAATCCCGTCCGGACCAGTTCAGCTTACCAAACTGGTCGAACGCCCCGGGTGCGCCTCGAAGATCGACGCCGAAGCCCTGCGGCGGATTCTTGCCGGGCTTCCGGAAATCGACGACCCGCGGGTGCTCATCGGTATGCCGGCCGGAGACGACGCGGGCGTGTACCAATTGGACGACAACGTCACCCTGGTGCAAACGGTGGACGTCTTTTCCCCCTCGGTCGACGATCCGTACACGTTCGGGCAGGTGGCGGCGGCGAATTCGCTCAGCGATGTCTACGCAATGGGGGGGCGGCCGATTACGGCCCTGTCCATCGTCGGGTTTCCGATCCGCTCCGTGGCCGACGAGGTCCTCGAACAGATCCTCCGCGGCGGAATCGACAAGATGAATGAGGCCGGCGTCGCCGTGATCGGGGGGCACAGCATTAACGATCAGGAAGTCAAGGCGGGGTTTGCGGTTACCGGGCTGATCGCCGCGGACAAGATCGTATCGAATTCCGGCCTCCGCCCCGGTGACCGGTTGGTCCTCACCAAACCGCTGGGAACCGGCGTCCTCGCTTTCGCTGCGCAAATTGGGCGAGCCAGTAAAGAGGGCCTCGCCGCATCCGCGGCGTCAATGACCCGACTCAACAAGACGGCCGCCGAGACGATGGTCGAGTTCGCCGCCCATGCCTGCACGGACGTTACCGGCTTCGGCCTGATGGGTCACCTCGGAGCCATGGCCTTGGCGAGCGGAATGGACGTCGAGATCATCTGGGATGACCTGCCGGTCTTCCCGGGCGTGTTGCAGTGCCTGGCGGACGAGGTTGTTTCCGGGGCCGTCGAGCGGAATCGAGAGGCGGCGGAAACCTGCGCCCGAGCCGGCGAGGGTGTCGCGCCGGGAATGCTCGACCTGTGTTTCGACGCGCAGACGTCCGGTGGTCTCCTGATTGCCGTGGCGGAAGCGGATGCGGAAGCGTTCCTGGCGAAACTTCACGAACGGGGCGTGACGGATGCGGTCCAAATTGGCACCGTTTTGCAGGAAGGGTCGGGACAAGTCTTCGTCCGAACGACGGGTGCCCGACCTCTACCCCCCAAACAGGCCCCGCCACCAAAGACGGAGCCGGAATCGGTCGCGGCCGTCCCGGGTGTGGCGTCCTGCTGTTGTGACGCGGTCGATTTTGACGATGACAAGGAAGTGACGCAGGCGCAAGCTTCGCCGGCGGAGCCCGCTCCGCCATCCGAAACCGAAGCGAAATTCCATGAATTCCTGAAAACGGCCGCCAAACCGGGACGCTTGGACGCGAAGACGAAGAAGGCGATCGCGATTGCCCTTTCGGTTCTGTCGAAATGCGAGCCGTGCCTGAAGATGCACATCAAGCAGGCCCGGGAGATGGGCTTTTCGCAGGAAGAAATCGATGAGGCCGCCTGGCTGGCCATCGGTTTCGGCGGATCCCCTTTGATGTTATTCTATAAGGCCTTGAGGAGAACAAAGTAGGACCGTTCCCATTGAGGAGTTTTGCGGAGGCGATTGGT
Source organism: uncultured Planctomycetaceae bacterium (assembly GCA_964520785.1). Classification (GTDB taxonomy): domain Bacteria; phylum Planctomycetota; class Planctomycetia; order Pirellulales; family Thermoguttaceae; genus CAZFQG01. Next base: position 5,054 of record CAZFQG010000102.1, read on the forward strand.
GCCTGGTGGTGCCCCTGGTCTTCAAAACCAGTGTGGGGTCTTCAATGGTCCCGGGTGGGTTCGATTCCCATTCGCCTCCGCCATTTTCTGCCTTTGGCTTCGGTCGAAGGAGTACGACGTTCCGGCCGCGAGATACACGAGATAAAAACGATGCGCAAGATCATCCAGAGAGGAATGCTACCGGCGCTGCTCCTGGCGGGCGGCATCGCCTCTCTTACGTATGGGGTAAAGTATCATGCGCAAGAGGTGTTCAACGAAAAAGAGATCGAAGTCTCGCTCGCGCCGCCGGAGTTCCCGCCGGTTCCCGAGGGACTCGATGGTCCCGGAATGGACGCGCCGCCCGGGTTTGACGATCCGATGGGCTTCGGCGGCGATTTCGGCGGACCAGGAGGGGGGATGCCGTTTCCCGGGCCGCCGCCGGAACTCCAGAATATGAAGCAAATCGTCCTTGTCGGTTCGAATGACCTCGAACCGATCCTCGTCCGCGAAGTGACGTTCGGGGGGCTCGAGTTGCTTCCCTCGGGCGAGTTGAAACGAACCTACACGGGCACGCCTCCATCGCTTTGCCCTACGTGAGTGAAGTAATAGGAGGTCATGGTGGCCATGGCCAAGAAAAAATCAAAATCGATCGCGGCGCGGCTCGCCCCCAGGCGGATTTGGATCCAGCTTATGTTCCTGGTGATCTGGCTCGATCCGCTCATGCTGCGGTTGCACGGGATGTGCGGGCCGGTCTTTCACTGTTATTCATGCCCCCTGGCGTTGTTCTCTTGTCCCATCGGGGTGTTGGCCAATTTCAGCGCCCTCCACGTTTTTCCATTCATCGCGGTGGGCGTCTTGGCGCTGGCGGGGGCTCTTTTGGGCGGATTCGTCTGCGGTTGGTTGTGCCCTTTCGGTCTTTTTCAGGACGTCGTCGCCAAGGTTCCCGCGCCGAAGTTCACGCTTCCCGGTTGGATGGGCTATTTCCGATACGTGGTTCTCGGCGCGTTGGTCCTGGCGATCCCTTATTGGCTGGGTAAGGACCACGCGCTATTTATCTGCCGGCTGTGTCCGGCCGGCGCGCTGGAGGCGGCATTTCCGAATACGTTTCGGCAGGCAATCGCGGGTGAGACGGTCATTTGGCCGACCGTCACGAAGATGTCCATCTTCGGCGTGCTCGTCGTGGCGATGCTTTTCACCTACCGGCCCTGGTGTGCGGTCCTGTGTCCCCTGGGGGCCGTCTACACGCTGTGCAATTCGTTCTCTTTGTTCTACCTCCGCGTCCGCAAAGGCGGCTGCAACGCCTGCGGACGATGCGAAACCCTGTGCCGCTACGGAACGGGACCGTGTCGCCCGGCAAACGACAGACGCTGTATTCGCTGCCTCGACTGCACCGCCTGCAGCGGGGTGGTGGTCACAAGCGTGTTCGAGCGCGATTCGGACGCCACGTAGAGTCGATATGGCGTCGGCCGAATATCGGACTGCGGAGAA
>CAZFQG010000102.1:6530-22637 GCA_964520785.1 uncultured Planctomycetaceae bacterium
TTTTCCTGTTCGGGACCGGAGAGCGGAGTCCGGGAACGTTCTCGAAGAACGCACGTCCCCGGCGCGATCGCGCAGCGTTTCCTCCAATTTCCAACCCGGGCGATTTCCTACAGCCACGCTCCGGAAAAGACGGCCACCAGCACCACGATCGAGGCAACGAAAAGAAGCCACCAGGTGACGACGCTGTTGTACCAAGCGGTTCCGAGTTCCGAAAAAATGTTGAGGCGGTGCCAGTTGACCACCAGTTGGTCGTCCACCTGTTCCGGCTTGGGCGGGGCCGTCGCCAAACTCACGACGATACAAATCACCGTGCAGACCGCCCAGTTCAGCGCCCCCTGGTTCGCGTAGGGAACGAGCCACGTCGGGTGTAGCGCGATACACGCGGAATAGGGCCCCTCCAGACCGCATGCGGTGATCCACTCCGGCGGCACTTCAGGCAATTGGAGGTAGACCTTCACGAGGATACCGAGTACGAACCCCGCCACGACCGCGGCGGCGGCCCCCTTGGCATTCGCCCGCTTCCAAAGGATGCCGAGGATGAAAACGGCCGAAAACGGCGGAGCGAAGAAGAAGTAGAGAGTCTGAATGTAGACGAACAGACCGCCGGTGTCCAAGCGGTCGATGAACCCGCCCAATACGATCGCGACGGCCAGAACCACGACGGACGTCGCGACGCCGACCCAGACCAGGTGGCGGTCGGAGGCGTCGCGGCGGATCCACTGCTTGTACATGTCGAGCGTGAAAATGGTCGCCGTGGAATTCAGTACCGAATTGACCGTGGATTGGATCGCTCCGAACAGGGCGGCGAGGAACAGGCCGCGCAGTCCGGCCGGGACGAGCGTCTGCAGCATGTGGACGTAGCCCGTGTCGGCCGACTTCTTCACGAGGGTCCAATCCTGGTTGAGAATTTCCGGGCGCATCGCGAAGAGGATCAATCCCGGCAGGACCGTAATGACCGGCATGAATACCTTGAGGAACCCGGCGAAGACGATCCCCATTCTGGCGTGATACATGTTCTTTGCGCCGAGGACCCTTTGGATCATGAACTGATTGAGGACATTGTACCAGATGCTGACCGCGAAAACGCCGAAGATGAGGGAGGGCCACGGATTGACCGGGTGATCGGCCGGCTGAACGACCGAGAGGCGGTCGTATTCCTCTTCGGTGCCGAAGTACTCCATGTTCCGTTCGACGGCCTCTTTCCACGGGTTTTCTTCGGCACGATTGAATTCGATCACCTTCGCGAACCCGTCGAGAAGCGTGCCGTCTTCGCCGGCCAGCACGTTCAGGCCCAAGATCGTGACGGTGGTTCCACCGATAATCATGACGGCGACCGTGAAGAGGTCCGTCCACGCGACGGAGGAGAGGCCGCCGTAGATCGCCCAGATTCCGGCGACAATGCCGAGCGTCACGATGGCGAACCAGAGATTCCAACCGAATAAGTCGTGCAGGGCCAGTGCTCCCCCGTAGAGGATCGCGGCCAAAAACGCGACGACGTTCGTCAAGATCGTCACGACGGCGAACATCTGCCGGAGAAACGGGGAGAACCGCCGCTCGAGGAATTCGGGAATCGTAAAGACCCGGGTCACCAGCAGAAAGGGGATAAAAAGCCAGATCAATAGCGAGAACGAGAGAACGTTCATCCAGTCGGCCAGGGCGACGCAGATTCCGAACATGCAGGCCGCGCCAATTTGGCCGATGAAGTGCTCGCTGCTGATGTTCGAAGCGACGAACGACCCGCCCACGACATACCAAGGAAGCTTCTTCCCCGCCAGAAAATAGTCCTCGCTACTCTCGCGTTCCTTCCGTCCCGCCAAGAAGCCGACGACGCTGAGGATGATAAAGAACGACGCGAACGCCGCGTAATCGATTGGGGTCAGAACGAATTCGTTCATGGGTTTTTATACCTTGGCGGTACGCTTGGTCGGGGCGACGATAACGTTAATCTTATTCTCTCGCAGCGTATTGATAAACTCCGGGTCGGCTCCGTCGTCGGTAATCAGTCCGGTCCATTCACGGAGTCGGCCGAAACGGCGCAGCGCGGTCACCCCCAGTTTGGAGTGGTCGGCCACGATGTAGACCTCCTTCGCGGAATCGGCCATTTTCACCAGCATGTGCGTGGAATCGGGGGGGTGGCTGTAGACGGCGCCGAATTCGTCCACCCCGTCGGTTCCCAGGAACGCGATATCCGCGCGAAGCATGTTGAGGTTCACCTCGGTGATCGGTCCGTTCAGATCGGGGAGTCCTGGACGTACATATCCCCCCGTAAGAAGTACTTCAATATCGGGATCGTACTGGAGTTCCGCGGCCGCCGGCAGCGAGGTGGTAACGACCGTAAGGCCTTTCAGGCCGTGGAGATGCTGCGCGATGGCCAGGGTCGTGGTGCTGGCGTCGAGCATGATTGCCCTTGCATCCCGGACCAGATCGGCGGCGACCACCGCGATGGCTTCCTTTGCCTCCCGGTATTCGTTGATCTTGCGCAAGAAGTCGAACTCAAAGCTGATCCGCTCGCCCATGGCGGCGCCGCCATGAGTTCGGATCAGTTTCCCCTTTTCCACCAAGGCCTGCAGATCCCTGCGGATCGTCATCCCGCTTACGCCCAGCCGGTCGGCCAGTTCCTCCACGGAACACTCCCCGTGCTTGGCGACCAACTCCTGAATCGCCTCTTGTCGCGATTGGGGACTCAACGACGGACCATTTCTGGAGGAACTTGACATGTTCATTTTGCACAAATACGCCCACGAATTACCAAGCACCCCTATTATGACACCGTTAGCAAGCGTGTCAACGCGGAAAAAACCGGGAGAAACGGGACAAATACTGGTTTCGACTATTGACGTGCGTGTTTGAATTTGTTTATTTTAGTACTTATACAACATGTTTATCAACTAAGGCAATTTCGATTTCTGGATAACAGTGAATAATGAAACTTGACGGAAGAGCGATTCGACTGAGCCGGCTTCTTGGTGACGGACGCGGCGTGATCATTGCGATGGACCACGGTATGTTCGATGGTCCCATCGACGGAATCCTCAGCGCGCCGGAAACGGCGGAAAAAGTGAATCCGTGCGTGGACGGCGTCCTCTTGGCGCCTGGCATGCTCCGGCATTGCAGCAGCCCGTTTACGCGACCGAAACGCCCCCTGGTCGTGATCCGGCTGAACTGGAATACCGTCTACTGCTTCAAGTACGAATATCTCAGGGCCAAGAGCGTCGATTGCTTCGACGTGGCCTCCGCCCTCCGCGAGGGGATGGATATCGCCCTGGTTTCGCTTACCCTGAAGACCGGCGATGAGTGCCGCGACGCCGCCAACATCGAAGTGTTCTGCCGCAACTTGACGGCCTGCCACGCGCTGGGAATTCCGGTCATCGGCGAGTACTTCCCCACCGGGCACTTGCGGATGTCCCCGGCCGAATTGCACGAAGACGTCTACAACGGCGTCCGGATCATCGCCGAATTGGGCGCGGATGCCGTGAAGACGTTCCACACGCACGAGTTCAAGGCGGTTGCGGAGACTTGTCCGGTTCCCATCCTGGCCCTGGGCGCCGAAAAACTTCCAACGCAGCGCGAAGCGCTCCAGTTGGCCGCCCGGGAAGTCGCGGACGGGGCGGCCGGGGTCGTATTTGGACGCAACGCGATTCAGGTGCCCAATCCCCACGCGTTCCAGGCGGCGCTGTGCGACGTCGTCAAACATAACGAAACGGTTGATAACGCCATGAACAAGCACCGGTTGTGCTAAGCGGCGATTTGGAGGAAGGATCACACAAGCGGAGGGACGTGCTTTAATGACTTGTCAGAGCGGATCGTGTAAACCGCGGATCGGGCTGTTGGCTCTTTCGTTGGAATTGTACGAAGAGTTGGCGCCGCAACTGCGCGCAAGCCGCCGGAACTGGCTCCGCGAGACGGTCATTCCGCGGTTGTCCGATAACGCCGACATCGTCTTCGACGACATCGTATTCACGCGCGAGGCCATCGCCGAAACGATCCGCCGGTTCGAAAACGACGGCGTCGACGCCCTGCTGGTCCTCTGTGCGACGTATTCTCCCAGTCAGCTCGCCATCCAGCCGCTCCTCAAAACGCGTCTGCCAATCCTCGTCTGGAACACGCAGGAGCTCTTCGCCGTCGATGCCGACTTCGATGGTGCCAAGATGATCGACAACCACGGCGTACACGGCACGCAAGACCTGTGCAACGTCCTGTTGCGCACGGGGGTTCCTTTCGAATACGTGACTTCCCACCTCGACGACGCGGACGCGGTGGCGCCCCTCGCCGTTTTCTTTTCCGCGGCGGCCGCCGTGGCGGCCATGGCCGAGGCCCGAGTCGGCCTGATGGGATACGCGTTTCCCGGGATGGGAGACTTCGCGGTCGACACGACCCACCTCGTCGCTTCGCTCGGGTGTTCGTGGAAGGCGCTGAGCGTGGAAGAGTACGTTCTCGCCGCCGAGCAAGCCCCCGCCGAGGACGTGGAACGGATTATCCAGGACTACCGGCAATCGTACGAAGTCGCGCCCGATTTGACTCCCGAGGACCTGGAAGCGACGGCCCGGGCGGAATGGGCGTCGCGGGCGATTGTCTCGAAGCACCGTCTTAATGCCTGGACGTATCAGTTTACCGCGTTCGGTGAAGACGAGAGGACGCAAACGCTCCCTTTCGTCGCCGCGTCTCGGATGATGGCCGATGGAATCGGTTTCGGTGGGGAGGGAGACCTTGTCGGCGCGGCCGGGAGTTTCTTTTTGAACCGTCTGTGCCCCCCGGCGACCTTTAGCGAGATATTCACGACCGATTTCGGCGGCAACGGCCTCTTCATGAGCCACATGGGGGAAGCGAACGTCGCGATGGCGAGGCAGGACCGGAAAGTGCGACTGGTGGCACGTCCGAATCAGATCACGCGGACGCGGAAGCGGCAGTTGGCCCTCGTGACGGCGCTGGAGCCGGGTTCCGCCACCTTGTTTGCTCTTACCATCGGCCCCAATCAGACCTGGCGGATGATCGCCTCGGCCGTGGAAATCGCCGATTTCGGACCGCTGGACATGCAGGTCCCGAATTTCAAGATCACCTGCGGCGCAACGGACGTCCGCGATTGGCTGACCGCCTACGCGAAGGCGGGCGGACCGCATCATAACGCGATTTGCTTCGGCGACGCGCGGCGGCAAATCGCGGCGGCGGCACGGCTCTTGCGCGCGGAGTACGTGGAGGTATAACCGGTGAGTTTGTATCTGGGAATGGATCTCGGCACGACGAACGTGAAAGTCCTCGCGGTGGACGAATCCGGCCGCGTGGTCGCCGAGGGTTCCGCTCCCGTGGACCGTTTCGTCACGGCGGACGGCGGCGTCGAGCAGGACATCGAACAGATTTGGCAGGCCGTTTTGGCGTCGCTCCGCCAGGCCTCGGAATCGGCTGATATCACACGGGTGAAGGCGCTGGGAGTATCCAGCCAGGGGGGAGCGATCCAGTTGTTGGACGATGCCTCTCGCCCGGTTGGAAGGGTCATCAGTTGGCTCGACGGCCGCGGCGGCCCTGACGACGAGACCCTGACGGCCGAACTCGGCGAGGCGTTCTTCGCCCAGCACACGGGGCATTGCACCAGCGCCATCACCCCGGGCCAAATCCTCCGGTTGCGACGAACCTCTCCGTCCGTCCTGGAGCAGGGGCCGAACATCGGCTACGTGGGCGACTGTATCGTCGAGCGGTTGTGCGGCACCAGGGCACACGATCCCACGTCCCTATCCATCGCCATGCTTCTGAATCCGTCCCTGGGCGGTCCCGATCCGGAATTGCTAGGTCGCCTGGGGATCGAGGAAACCCGTTTGCCGGTCCTCCTGGCAGCGGATGAGGCCGCTGGAGGACTCTTGCGGTCCGTCGCCGAAAAGACCGGCCTGCCCGCCGGAATTCCCGTTTCGCCGGCCGTCCACGACCAGTACGCGGCGGCTATCGGCTGTGGATGCGTTGCGCCGGGAGACCTGAGCCTGGGAACCGGGACGGCGTGGGTATTCATCGCGAATTCGGCCGCCCCGGCTCCTCCGGCGACGCGCGGCGCGTTTTCCTGCCCGCATCCGGTCGAGGGCGTTTACGGACAAATGCTCTCGATGGTCAACGGCGGGTCGGCCGTCCAGTGGGCCGTGGACGTCACCGGGGGGAACGGGTCCCTTTCGGCGATTGACGCCGCTATCGAATCGGTCCCGGTCGGATCGGACGGTCTGCGATGCGTTCCGCTGTTCGTTCCTTCCCGGCTGGCGGGGACGACTCAGGCCCGGCTGGAAGGATTGACCTTGGCCCATGGTCCTCGTCACGTGCTCCGCGCGGTGGTCGAGGGGTTGGCCTGCGAGTTGGCCCGGCACCTGGAAATGCTCTCGGAGGCCGGCATTCCCACCGAGCGGGTCGTGATGTCCGGCACCGCGGCCGAAAGCCGCGTCACCCCGGCAATCCTCGCCGACACGACCGGGTGCATCGTGTCGCGGGTCGAAACGGCCTCGACGAGTATCCTCGGCGCGGCCATTGTCGCGAGGGCGATCGTGGATCGAGAGAAGTCGCTGGCCGAATGGTCGAGGGCCCTGGCCCCGGCCGGAACGCCAATTGAGCCCGGGAAGAATCGCCAGCAGTATCGCGCCATTTACCAGGAATACCGCGTTTAGGATTGCCATGGAACCGATCCCCCTGCATTTTGTTTGGAACTATACGGACGTCGACCGGGCGTTCTGGCGGGCTCACTTGGAGGAATGGATTCCGCCGCGCCTCTTCGACGCGCACACGCATATCAACGAGCCGGAATTCGACCAGGTCGAGATGACGGAGGAGAAGCGGCGGCAGTACTGGGTGAACGAACTGCACGCGACGATCGGAGCGGACGACGCGAAGCGGTGCATGGCGACCGTCTTTCCCAAACGCGACGTCTCCTGCCTCTGCTTTGGGCATCCCACCCTCGAGTTCGATATCGAGGGGAGTAACGCCCGATTGGCCGAGGATTGCGTCCGCTACGGATGGTACCGCTTGGCGGTCACGCGGCCCCAGTGGTCGACCGAAGAGGTCGCCGCCGAGCTGGACAAGCCCCGGACGCTCGGTGTGAAGGTGTACTACGCCCTGATCGAGAACGACCCGACCAGCCGCGATACGTACCTCGAGGCGAGCATTTTCGACTTCCTTCCCCACCATCAACTGGAACTGCTCGATGAGCGCCGCGCGTGGGTGACGCTGCACGTGCCGAAGGCCGACCGGTTGGGCCATCCGGACAACATCCGAGAGATTCGCGAACTCCGGCGGCGCTATCCCAACGTGATCGTCGTCATCGCCCACCTGGGGCGGAGTTATACGATGCCGCACGCGGAAGAAGCGATTCCTCAACTAGCGGACGACGAAGGGCTGTACTGGGACAACTCGGCCGTTTTCAATCCGGACGTCCACCGGTTCGCGCTGGAGAAGATCGGCCCCCAACGGATTCTCTGGGGAACGGACAACCCCATCTTCTACATGCGTGGAAGACGCCAATGGAAGGGGAGGACGTACGTCAATCGGACCAACTACCCGTTCTTTTTCAACAAGGAGCGCGAGGCGCCGGAGATCGAGGCTACCTACACGCTTTATGTCTACGAGGAATTGAAGGCGATCAAGGACTCCATGGCGGACCTCGGCATGGGAGCGGAGACCGCCAAAGCGGTATTATGCGAGAATGCAATGCGATTGGTGAGCATCGCCAATGGCGGGGGAAAAGGAGAACGATTCCCCATGACGGAAGACAAATGAACAGGCCCGGTGTGCAAATAAGCGGAAATCGGCTCTTGGAGTGAACACGGCCGGCACATAGACGGTAAAGGCTGGACAAACGCCGGTAAAAGGCCGGTTTTTGATTGAAAAATATGGACTTGGTCACTACAATGAACGTTCGAATTCGGTTAGTTTTTCGCTGGCAATCGGCAAGGAGGTGAAGGTGAGGTATCTGGACACAATGACAAAGCGACTGTTTGCGTTGGCCATGCTCGTGGCGTTCGTCGGGGGGTGCGGGAGCGGCTCCAATCTCAACCTGGCTCCCGTCAGTGGAACCGTCACCTACCGCGGCCAACCCTTGACGCACGGCCAGGTGGTCTTTCTGCCCCAGGGGGATACGAAGGGCCCGCAGGCCGTGGGAGAGATCGGCTCGGACGGCAAGTACGCGATGATGACGGCAAATAAGTCGGGAGCGGCCGTCGGCACGCACAAGGTCACCGTAATCTGCCGGAGGAAGGTCAGCGAGGAAGAGGCGCGAAACCTGGTGATCGGCAACCTGCTCACGCCGGGGAAATACGCCAATGAGGTACAAACCCCGCTGGAGATTACCGTGGAACCGGGAGGCCAGACCTACGACATTACTTTGAGTGATTAACGAATTCACTCCATGGGTGAAGAACGTTTTTCCGTTTCAGCGTTTTGTGCATCCTTATGTGTTCTTTTTTTGGAGGAGTTACTTATGTTTGACAAGCTCAGACGAATGTTGCGAAGCCGAGCCACGACGTGGTGCTTGGCCGGATTGACACTGTTGGTCTTTACCAGCGGCCCCGCGACGGCCGCCCTGGTGCAGTACTGGACGTTCGACGGCGACGGCAGCAACTCCGTTCCCGACGCGAACACGGCAACAATGATCAACGGGGCGGGATTCTCATCGGACGTCCCCTCGGCCCTCGCCTATTCAACCGGGTCGGTCCTGTTGACGAACCCGGCCGCGGAACCGCTCAATCAGTGGATCAATCTGGGGAATATCGGCCAGAAATGCGGCAACGCGATCTTTGCCGATGATCCGACGCTGACGACGCACGGGCTGACGGTCTCGTTCTGGTTCAAGGCGAACTCGTTTAACACGGACATGCGGCTATTCGGGCCGACGATCGGGGATGCAAGCCCCACGACGTCCCGGGTGGCGACGAATCCGGCGACCGCCCCCGATACGGCGCAAATGCAGGTGGTTGCTGGAGGTGCTTGGACGGCCGTAACCCCCGCGGCGTCGCTCCAGAGAGAGCAGTGGCACCACGTGGCATACTCGTGGTCTGGAACGGTAGTCGCCGTCTATTTGGACGGAGTGGCCACCGGTGGTGGCATCGGCGCGCTGGCGAATTACGATTTGGAGGAGGTCGGCATTGGTCACCGCTTCCGGGACCAGTACGGCCAGCATTTCGACGGGTATATCGACGACGTCGCGATTTGGGACAAGGCACTGATGCCGGCCACCATCGCCCAACTGGCGGCGGGGACCCCTCCCACGGGGATCAGCGAAGCGAATGCGTTCCCCTTCCCCGAATACTCGCAGGTAGTCAATATCGACATCGATGCCTTCCGTTGGTATCCGCGAACCGATGCCGAAGGGAACCCGATCGATCCTGAACAAGTCTTCTACCCCGACTATGGGGGTACTGGAATCCTGGAAGGAATCGGAAACACCTGGAACAAGGTTCTACCGAACGTGGTTGCTTCGGATGGCAATCCGTTCGGTGATTCCGAGGTGGAACTGATCGGTGCCCTCGATGCCGACGGTACCGCGACCGGAATCAACTTCTACGCTTCCGGTTTTGAGTTCGGGTGGTGCGCCCCGGAGACCCGTAACGCGGATCGCCTGGTTGGAGACGGCCTGGTCGGGTATCCCAAGAACACGAATGAATGGCAGATCGACGGGCTGACCGTCGGCGAGACCTACGACCTCCTCTTCTACGGCACCGGTAACAACACCGTGAACATCACTTCCGGAGCTGACCAACAAGCCATCCACTGGGGCATACCGAACAACGTGTATCTGGTGCTCGGAGAAGACCCCTCCGATTTAGTGGAGGACAATAATGTCGTCCGAGTGACCATCACGCCAGACGCGTCGACCGTGACGGGAACGTTCCGACCCGACGACATGAACGGAATGCGTTTCTCCGGCCTACAGATCGCCCTGCACGGCAGTGGCGTCGAACCGCTTCCCGGTGACCTCAACGGCGACGGCATGGTCGGCAGCGCCGATTTGGACATCGTCCGTGGCAACTGGGGTCAGAGCGTCGAGCCCGGCTGCCTTTCCTGCGGTGACCCGTCCGGGGACGGCACCGTCGGCTCGGCCGACCTGGATATCGTCCGGGCCAACTGGGGACAAACGGTCGCCGCGGCCGTTCCCGAGCCCGGGATGTCGTTCTTACTCGTGATTGGAGGGATTCTTCTCATGGTCCGTAAGAGATGGAACCGCACGGCGGTTCTTCTGGCGATCGTCGCCGCTCTCGTGATCGCCCCGAGCGGGGCCTTCGCCGAGATCGTGCAGTACTGGAAACTGGACGAGACCGATTGGAACTATTCGGCGGCGAACGCGATTCCGACCGGCAACCCCGGCACCCTGAACTCGTTTATCGGCGATGAATGGTCCGAGGACGTCCCGGCGGCCCTCTCCTATTCGACCGGATCGCTCGAATTCAAACGGGAGTTCATGTCCAGTTTGAACTTGGGGGACCTGAACCTCTCGAACCTGCCGGGTACCGGGAACGCCCCCGGCGTGACGATGTCGCTATGGATTAAGCCGACGACGCTCGTCGACGACACGCGTCTGTTCGGCACGCAGGGCGGCGTGACCAATCCGAACCCCTCTCACATCCGCTTGAACGCGGATGGCAGCGCCATGGTTTGGGCGCCTTCGGCCTGGTATACGGTCGCCTCGCCGGGGACGATCCAAACCGGCCAGTGGCAGAATCTGGTGGCGACCTGGTCTGGATCCGGGATGACGCTTTTCCTGGACGGAAAGGTGGTCGGCGCTTGCGGGCCGGCGATCTTCCCCTACATCGGCGGCGAAGCGGCGATTAGCGTCCCGTATTTGAGCGCGCACGGCTTCCACTTCGACGGACTCGTGGACGACGTCGTTATCTGGAATGAAGCGATGCCCCCTTCGGCGGTCAAGCAGCTCGCGGCCGGAACCGCCCCGGAGGACGTGAGTTCGGTCTTCACCCTGCCCACGTACAGCCAGATCGTCAACGTCGATTTCAAGTTCGGCGATCTTGACGCATACACCGGCAAGGGGGCGATCGAACAGGCTGGAACGACCTGGAACGAACCGGTGATCAGCGGCGCGCGAAATGCGGCCGGCTGCGCCGCGACCAACCTGGTCGATTCTCAAGGTGCCTCGACGACGATCAGCGTCACCTGTACCGGGTTCGAGTTCGGCTACGAGCCGGGTGAAGGCGTCAATGTCGTGAACCATCCGTTCACCGGTGACCGTCTCGTCGCGAAGACCACGTCCGACAACGTGTTCGAAATCGGCGGACTGGAAGTCGGCGCGACCTACGATTTGTTCTTCTATGGACACAATCAAGGAACCATCGACATCACCGGCGGCGCCGCGGCCGTGTCGGGTGAATTCGTCGCCGAGAACTACACCGGCGTGTTCAATATGGTCGATGACACGCCGGAGGACTGGGTGTTCGTCGAAGACATCAACTTCGTACGGATGACGATTACGCCGACGGCGGCGACCGTCACCGGCGAATTCAACCCATCCGAGGCGGTCAGCCCGCGAATGAGCTGGTGCGGCCTGCAAATCGCCAAACTCGCCCCGGCCGCCGTTCCGGAACCGACCTCGTTGGTCCTCCTGTTTGGCGTCGCGGCGCTGCTGATCATGCGGCGGAAATAGTCGACAGCCCCAAGGCTTGCCCGCCGGTTCGCCCTCGCGCGGCCCGGCGGGCAATCGCCGCGTTCCGCCGCGGATCCAATGAACTTACAACAAATGAACCCCTTGTTTCCTTTTCCCCCTTTAGGAGCAACTTGTGATTGACAGACTCAGACGATTGATCGACGTTGGACGCGGTACCTTTGGTGCCCTGGTAATGGCTATTCTTCTGCAATCGGCGGCCCAGGCGGCCCTGGTGCAATACTGGACCTTCGACAACGACACGGCAAACGCCGTGGCGACCGGCAACACGGCCACCCTCGTGGGGGCCGTTGGTAGTGAATTCACCGCGGCAGTCCCCTCCGCTCTGGCGCATTCCACCGGGTCGGTCTTGCTGACGAACCCGGCTTCGGCGCCCTTGAATCAATGGATCAACCTCGGAAACATCGGCCAGAAGTGCAGCAACGCGCCGTATGCCGACGACGCGACCGTCACCACGCATGGCCTGACGGTTTCCTTCTGGTTCAACGCGAATTCGTTGAACAACGACATGCGGCTTTTCGGCCCGACCATGGGAGACGCGAACGTGTCGGCGTACCGCGTGATGACCGATCCGGCGGCGGCTCCCGACGTCGCGACGATGCAGATGTATCCCGGCGCCGGCGGCACGTGGCAGAACGTCAGCGCAACGGTAGGCATCAAGAGGGGCCAGTGGCACCATGTGGCGTACACCTACGTCGGCCAGTCGCTGACGGTCTATCTCGACGGGGTTCCCAGCGGAGGGACTTCGAACGCCTTTCCGTACTACAGCGTCGAGGAAGTCGCGCTGGCCGGACGCTTCCGTAACCAATACGGGCAACACTTCGACGGCTACTTCGACGACGTGGCGATTTGGGACACGGCGCTGACTCCGGCCGCGATCGCCCAGCTTGCCGGCGGAACCGCCCCCACCGAGATCGTGGAGCGCACCGAGCAGCCTGAGTATTCCCAAGTCGTGAATGTCGACTTCGATTTCACCCGGGTCGTCGGCGATGTCTCGTACGAATTTCCCGCCTATGAAGGCCGCGCGGCCATCGCCCAGTCCGGCACGACCTGGAACGTCGCGGAAGTCACCGGCGCCGGCGGCGACGCGAGGGCCGAGGCGATCGACATGGTCGATTCGCAAGGCAGCGCCAGCGGAATCAGCTTCTACACGTCCGGCAACGATTTCGGCTACAACGAAGCCCAATATTATCCGAACTCAAACCGCTTCATGGGCGATCGCCTGATCCCGGCGCGGACCACGCTCAACGAGTGGCAGATCGACGGACTCGAGGTAGGGGCGACCTACGACCTGTATTTCTACGGATTCACCGACAGCACCGGCGCGGTCTTCGACCTGACGTCCGGCGCCGCTCCGCAAAGTGCGTCCCTTTCTCCCGTGACCGGGGCGCGGATGTACATGGCGAACGAGGACCCCGAGGACTGGGTCGAGGGGATGTTCTATACGGTCATGACGTTCACGGCGGAAGCCTCCACGGTGACCGGAGCCGCCCATCCCCAGGCTCCCAACATGGGTTGGGCCGGCGTTCAAATCGCCAAGCACGGCAGCGCTACCGCGGCCCTCCCCGGCGACCTCAACGGCGATGGAATGGTCGGCAGCGCCGACTTGGACATCGTCCGCGGCAACTGGGGACAGAGCGTACCGGCCGGTTGCCTTTCCTGCGGCGATCCCTCCGGAGACGGCTCCGTCGGCAGCGCCGACTTGGATATCGTCCGGGCGAACTGGGGCGCGACGGCCCCGGCCGCCGTTCCGGAACCGGGCTTGCTCACCATCTTGATTCTCGGAGGACTCTCGATGCTCTTCATCCGCGCTCGGAAGACGCGGCGGTTTGCCTGTATGTTGGTCGCGATTTGTCTCTTCGGCGGTTCCTCCGCCGGGGCGGCGGAGCTGGTCCAGTATTGGACGTTCGACGATCCGCAGTGGACGTACGCCGCGCAGAACCAGGTTCCCGGTGGAGCGGTCGGAACGCTCAATTCGTTCGTTGGAGACGAGTGGACGACCGACGTGCCGGCCGCGCTTTCCCACTCTACCGGGGCGCTTGAGTTCAAGAGCGACTTCATGCAGTGGGTCAATTTCGGCGACATCAACCTCTCCGCCGGCACTCCCTGGGCGAACGCCGACGGCGCGACGATCTCCTTCTGGTTCAAGCCGGACGTTCTTACGGCTGACATGCGGATGTTCCAGGCTTACGATTCCGACACCGCCGCCGGATACCTGCCCGCCGGATTGCACTTCCATTCGGCAACGGTCGGCGAGGGAGAGGGCGCGACGGTCGAGTGGGGGATCCAGGCTTGGGGGGCCAACCCCTGGAAGACGACCGTGCCGACCGGGTCCATCGAATCGGGCCAGTGGCACCATCTGGCGATGACCTACAAAGACAACGTCGCCACGACCTATCTCAACGGTCAGGAGACGTCGACCGCCCTCAACCGGTACTTCGACTTCATCCTGACCACGGTCACTCCCGAAGGGGGTGATCCGAGGACGTACAACGAATTCACGTTCGGTGGAAGGTACCGCAATTCGCACGGCACTTTTTTTGACGGCGTTCTCGACGACATGGCGATTTGGAACGCCGCGTTGCCGGCCGCGACGGTCGCCCAGTTGGCCGCCGGAACGAACCCCGCCTCCATCACCGTGACGGATTCCCCGGCGGTCTTTGACCAATTCGTGAACATCGACTTCACGTACGGGTCGCTTGGAGAGTACGACGGCAATGCCGTCTTCCCCCAGGCGGGCACCGTCTGGAACGAGGCCCCAGTCGGCGGCGCGCGAAAGCAGGTCGGCGCGGCGCTTAGCGGCGCGCTCGATTCCGAGGGCGCGGCGACCGGCATCGGCGTCAGCTTGAGCGGCTTTGAATTCGGCTACGCCCCCGGTCCGAGTTTCTACGCGAACGTGAACCCGGTCGACGGCGATCGGGTTTATGCCCACACCGGCACGACCAACGAATGGGAGATCACCGGCTTGACTCCCGGCGAAACGTATGAGATCGTGTTCTTGGCCTCGGGCCATGGATTGATCTCGTTGACCGCCGGAGCCGATCCCACATCGGCCGGAATGGCGTGGGAGTACAATAACGCCTTCCGTGTGCGGGCCGAAGGGGACGGGCCGTGTCACTGGGAAGAGCAGATGTCCTGGACGAGCATGACCGTTACCCCGACGTCCTCCACTATTTCCGGCGTGGTCGTTCCATCGCCGGAAGGGGGGCAAACCATGTCCTTAAGCGGTCTGCAAATCGCCAAGTACGCCTCCGGCGGCGCCGCCGTTCCGGAGCCGGGAACTTGGTTTGCCCTACTTTGCCTGGTTTCCGCCGTTGTGTTTTCTCGGCGGAGGTAATTTGGTTTTCGCGAGTGGTTTCCGCCGCCGGTCCAAAGACTCCGGGCCGGCGGCCGGACCGCCGCCGAGGCCGCGGGAGGAATGGCATGTTTCGCGGTCGTGGTTTTCGTCCCGCCGTTTGGTGAAATAGTGAGAGTTCCAAATGTCACTCACAGAGGAGTGTTGTGAAATGAAACGAACCGATTTTTCTCGTCGCGGCTTCACGCTCGTGGAGCTATTGGTGGTCATCGCGATCATCGGGATTTTGATTGCCCTGTTGCTGCCCGCCGTCCAGGCGGCCAGGGAGGCGGCCCGGCGGATGCAGTGCTCGAACAATATCAAGCAGTTGGCGCTGGGTTGTCTGAACTATGAGTCGGCCTACCAGGTCATCCCCCCGTGCAATTCGCACGTCGACATGGGGACGGAGGCCGAAGGAAACGGCCAGAACTGGCTCGTGGCGATCATGCCTTATATTGAACTGCAAGGGATCCACAGCCAGATGTGGCTTGAGGGTAATTTCCAGAGCGGCAACGGCATCGCCCATCCCAAGAACTGGGAGATCGTCGGATCGCCCATTGCCGCCTTTTTCTGCCCCAGCGATAACGCGATGACGGATGAATTTCGTGACGACGTCTGGATGGGAAAGGCGTATGGCAAGCAGTATGGAGGAAACCGCAAGGCGGCGACCGCGAACTACGCCGGCGTGATGGGACCGCACAAGATGGGTTCCGCCGACGGCGTCAGCGGGGGTTCCATCTGGCCGGGCCTGCCCGACTGTCACAACTACTCGGCCTACAAGAAGCAATGTACCGGCACGTTCTGGCGTCATAGCTCCATGGCTCCGGTGAAGTTGTCGAGCTTCTCGGACGGAACGTCGCAGACGATCATTATCGGCGAGGCACTGCCGGAATACGACCATTTCCTCTACTGGGCGATCGCCAACAGCCAGAAGTCGACCCACATGCCGCTCAACTGGACGCCCACCGTCAACAATCCCTGGAACGGCTGGCCCGACCAGTTCGGCTTCCGCAGCCGCCATGCCGGCGGGGCACAGTTTGCCTGGGGTGACGGTCACGTCTCGTTTATCAGCGAGGAGATCGACATGGATACCTACTGGGCGATCAGCACGCGAGCCGGGGGCGAGACGCTTCGCTACGAGGCGTAT
>CAZFQG010000103.1:0-22167 GCA_964520785.1 uncultured Planctomycetaceae bacterium
CGACGGCGGTTATCTTGCGCTGGTTGCGCCAGGCGGCCAAATCATCGCGAGCCAATTCACCTATCCGAGGCAGTATACGGACGTCGCGTACGGGATTGCGGAAGATGGAGTGGTCGGGTACTTCGCCGACCCCAGCCCCGGCCAACCGAACGGCCTGGGAATGCGGGCTCCCTGCCTGTTCCCGCTGTTTTCGGAGCCTTCCGGCACGTTCGTCGGCGAAATGACTCTGGAGTTGGGCAGCTTCGACCCGAGCGCCCTCATCCTCTACACGACCGACGGCTCGGACCCGTCTCTTGATAATCCGAGGCTCTATACCGGTCCGATCCACCTCACCGAGACGACCTTCGTCCGGGCCCGGGCTTGGAGACCCGGCGAGGCTCCTGGGCCTCTCGTCGAAAGGACGTACGTCGCCGTGTCGCCGGAGATGGCGGACTTCAATTCCAATTTGCCGCTGATCGTGGTCGACACGTTCGGCGTGGACGTGGACGACATTACGAGGAATCTGGGGTTCATTACCGTCGCGTCGGCGGTCATCGAAGTGGGTGATTCCGGGCGCGCGGCCGCGCGGCGCTCAGTGACGCGGCCGCGTACGCGAATCAGGCGGGGTTCAAGCTTCGAGGCGAGAGTTCCACCCGGAAGTACGACAAGCATCAATACGCCCTGGAAATTCGGGATGCGTTCGGGCGGGACCTGGCGGTGTCGCTTCTGGGTCTGCCGGAGGAATCGGACTGGGTTCTCTACGGTCCGCATTCGGACAAGACTCTGATGCGGAATTACCTCGTTTACAAATGGGGGCACGAGTTCGCGGGCGACTACGCGCCGCGGACGGTCTACTTCGAGTTGTTTTTGGACGATAACGGAAACGGCGTGGTCGACGCGTCGGATTATCACGGCGTCTACGTGCTCATCGAAAAGGTCAAGCGGGACGAAAACCGCGTGGACATTGAACGGCTGACCCCTTTGGACAATTTCGGCGAGGCGGTCACCGGCGGATATATCTTTAAGGACGACCGTTTGGGTCCCGGCGACACGGGCTTCGTTACGTCCAGGGGGCGGTCATTGGTTTTCGTGGAGCCGAACGAGCAGGAACTGACTCCTGCGCAGCGCAGTTATCTGGTCGGCTACATCAACGAATTCGAATCGGCCCTGTTCAGTGAGAACTTCGCCGATCCCGAGACCGGCTACGCCGCCTACATCGACGTCGCCTCCTTCATCGATCACCACATCATGATCGAATGGGTGAAGGACGTCGACGGATTCATGCTCAGCGAGTACTGGTACAAGGACCGCGACGGCAAGATCGTCTACGGGCCGCTTTGGGACTTCAATCTCTCGTTGGGTAACGCGAATTATCACACCGCCGAGGACCCCGAGAGCTGGCACTACAACTACGCGATTTCGCGCGGGGAGTACAAGTGGTACGGCCGGTTGTTTCAGGATCCCGCTTTCAAACGGGCATGGGTCGACCGCTGGTTCGAACTTCGCCGGAGCGTCCTCTCGCTCGACCACATGTTCGCGGATATCGACGCCCAGGCGGATTTCCTGCGCGAGGCGGCGGCGCGGAATTTCGAGAAATGGCCCGTACTGGGCACTTACGTCTGGCCGAATTGGTACGTGGGGCAAACATACCAGGACGAGGTCGATTACCTGAAGAGCTGGATCACGACCCGGGTGGAGTGGATCGACTCGCGTTTGTACGCGCCCCCCGAGCTGAGCAATCCGGGAGGTATCGTTCTTCCGGGAACCGAAGTGGCCTTTACCATGCGCGAGGGAAGCACGGGCGAAGTCTACTATACGCTCGACGGGACCGACCCCTGTACGATTCCGATCGCCTTGCCGATCCGGACGACCGCCGTCGCGAAGGGGGCGACGTGGAGCTATCTGGATGACGGTTCCAACCAGGGGACCGCCTGGCGCGAGGCCGATTTCGACGATTCCGCGTGGGCGTCCGGAGAGGCAATTCTGGGCTACGGCAACGGCAACGAAACGACGGTCGTTTCGTACGGGCCCAACCCGAGCGCGAAGTTTCCGACGACGTACTTCCGAACCGAGGTCCATTACGACGACGATTCACCCGTTTCGTACCTCGAATTGAATCTGCTCCATGACGACGGGGCGATCGTTTATCTCAACGGGACGGAATTAGCACGGTCTCGGATGGGGGCGGGCGAGATTCCCTTGGACGAATACGCGAGGATCGTCTGTACCGGCGTCAACGAAATCACCTATCACCAATTCATCGTCGACGCCGGCGCGCTCGTTCCGGGCAGGAACGTCGTGGCCGTGGAAGTCCACCAATTCAACGCGACGAGTTCCGACTTGAGCCTCGACATGGAATTGAACCTCGACAGAATTGACTTGGAAACCGGCGCGCGAATCCGATATGACGGCCTTTCCCTGGTCTTGGACGACTCGGCGACGGTCTTCGCCAGGGCGTTCGACGGCGCCAATTGGAGCGCCGCGGCGAAGGGAGTCTACTCGGTCGATCCGGCGGGCGCGCTTCGGGTGACGGAAATAATGTACCACCCAAGTGGACCCGCCTCGCCGCCGGAGCAGGCGTACGACAAGGAGGCATTCGAATTCCTGGAGGTGACGAACACGTCGACGCAGGCAGTTTTCCTCAATGGTTATCGTTTGAGTGAGGGGGTGACGTTCGACTTCGGCGCCGGCGCCATCGCCCTGCTCGGGCCGGGCGAATCGTGCGTCGTCGTCAAGAGCTCCGAAGCGTTCGCTTTGCGCTACGGAACGGAGCCTCGCGTCGCCGGAACCTACACCGGCAATCTCCGGAACTCCGGGGAGCGGGTAACTCTCATGGGACCCTCCGACATCGCCGTGGACGATTTCGAATACGACGACGCGCATCCGTGGCCGGTGACGCCGGACGGCGGTGGAGACTCGCTTCACCGCGCCGGCGCGGCCGCCTTCGCGGCGGATTCCGGCTCCTGGTTTGCCGCCAAACCCAACCCCGGTACGGTCAACTGGGCGCCGATTCCTCCCGGCGATCTCAACGGCGACGGCCGGGTCGGCGGGCTGGATCTGGACCTCATCCGGGCCTACTGGAATCAGGCCGTTCCGGCGGGTGATAAAGGCAAGGGCGACCTCAATGGCGACGGCCTAGTGGACTCGGTCGATTTGGACCTGCTGCTGATGCTCTGGGGAAGAAGATAGGTACCGTAATATCGGCCGGTCGGATCGTGACCGGGCCGAGTGACGGCTCTATTCCACGATCTTCTCGACCAGCCGGATCAGAACGATCCAGATTCCGAAAAAACCCACGGCGACCAGGGGCAACGCGCTGAAGCAGGCGGTGCGGATGTAGGCATCGGCGACAATTCCCGCGAACGCGTCTTGTGCCTTCGGGTCTTCGCTAAAAAGCAGGACGAGCGAATACAGCATCGAGAAGCATCCCCAAAGCGCCGCGAGGCCGAACGCGGCCGGGACGCCGGCGAGGAGGAGCTTGGCGGCCAACTTCGGAATACCGACGGCCTGCCCTCGCATCGTGACTTGATCCGGAATATGCAGTCCAAGATACTCCGGCGAGGCGGCGGTGGTCGCGACGAATTGAAAGTATACGAACAGACATACTCCCGTAATCAACAAAATGGGACTAACCTCGAGAACGGTCAGAACGACCAGAACGATCAGTGCAAGCAACCCGGCCCCCATCGACCAAAGCGCGGTCGTGTCGGAAACGCCGCGCGAGGCACAATCACCGAACGGTTCGACGACGAGCTTCTCGCGGATTTCGAGGTTGATCCTCCGCGCCGTGTATTGAAGCACGAACACCCCCAATGCGGCGGCCAGACTGATTCCGACCGGACGCAACTCGCCGAACTTCGCCGAGACGGCTCCTCCCAGAACCAGACATAGGAACATGAAAGCGTAGAGACTGAAGTGCCCGAGCGAGTCAAAAAACGCGGAAAGGGCTTCCACCCGGCGGACGTGGAACGTGTCACGGTACCAGGCGAGGAGGGCCGTAAAGGGGTGATTCCGGACTCGCGCGACCGGCGGCCTTTTCTCGGCCGCGACCGGGCGGCGGACCGGTTCCTCCACCGGTACGGCGGAGGAGACCGTTTGCTGAAACACGTGCTCCTCGTCGACG
This sequence comes from uncultured Planctomycetaceae bacterium, assembly GCA_964520785.1. Lineage (GTDB taxonomy): Bacteria > Planctomycetota > Planctomycetia > Pirellulales > Thermoguttaceae > CAZFQG01. Next base: position 4,103 of record CAZFQG010000103.1, read on the forward strand.
GCCGGGGCTGGCCCGTCGAACAGCCCCCGCACGCGAATCGCCGGAACCCACTCCGCCAAACCCTCCCGCCAAACCAAATCTGTGGTCGCCAACTCGCCCGTATCCGCCATACGCCGGAGTTCTTCGGGGCTGATCGGACCGTATTGCCGGCCCTCCTGGGCATAAAACCACTCAATGGAAGTCATGAATCGGCTCGCAAGACGGAATGAAAACGGTTACATTGAATATAGGAGTTGCGCGTTCCGCAAGGACGATCGCCCCGGAAAACATCGCCGGGGCACGCAATTATACCCCGTCGAAACGGTCCCGCCGCGCCTTGAAACCGGCAACTTTCCGGGAGATATATTTCATGAAAACACCTCCAACGAGTCTGATCGCCGTTTCTCTTCTCTTCGCGGTCGTCGCGGTTTCGCGCGGCGACGAGCGGCCGAATGTTCTACTTATTCTGGCCGACGACCAGGGGACACTCGATGCGAAGTGCTACGGTTCCGATGACCTGCACACCCCCCACCTCGACGGCCTGGCGAGGGACGGCGTTCGATTTTCCCGGTTTTACGTGGGAGCACCGGTCTGTTCCCCCTCGCGGGCGGCCTTACTGACCGGGCGATGCCCCCAGCGGGCCGGCGTGCCGGGGAATGTCTCCTCCCAGCCCGGTCATGCCGGAATGCCGACCGAACAGGTAACTCTCGCCGAGGTTCTCAAGGAAGCCGGATACCGGACGGCCCTCGTCGGAAAATGGCACCTGGGGACCATTCCCGAGTGTTCGCCCAACGCGCAGGGGTTCGACACGTTCTTCGGATTCAAAGCCGGCTGTATCGATAACTGGTCCCACTTCTTCTACTGGTCCGGCCCGCACTTCCACGACCTGTACGACGACGAAGAAGAGGTCTATGAGGCCGGCCGGCATTTCACGCGACTGATGGTCCGCGAGGCGAAGCGATTCTTGGACGATAAGTCGAACCGGCCCTTCTTCCTCTACCTTCCGTTCAACATCCCGCACTACCCATTGCAGCCCTATGGTGAATACCGCGAGATGTACGCCGACAGGGACATGACCTGGCAACGCCGTGAATACGCCGCGTTCCTGGCCACGATGGATGACGCGATCGGCGAGGTCCTGGCCGAGCTGGACCGGCTGGAACTGGCGGACGACACGCTGGTTGTCTTTTTAAGCGACCACGGACATTCCGTCGAGGTCCGCGCCAACAACGGCGGCGGCAACGCGGGCCAATTCCGGGGCCACAAATTCACGCTCTGGGAAGGGGGCATCCGCGTCCCTTGCATTGCGCGTTTTCCCGGCCGGATCCCCGCCGGCGAGGTCCGCGACCAGGTCGCTACCAGCATGGACTGGTTTCCCACGATTTGCCGGTACTGCGAGGTCGACGTCCCGGACCACGTCCTCGACGGCAAGGATATCACGTCCGTCATCGAGTCGCCGGACGGCCCCACTCCCCACAACGTGCTCCATTGGGAATCCGGCAACCAATGGGCCGTCCGCCGCGGCGAGTGGAAACTCGTCGCCACGCACGATAAGAACGCCAGCCGCCGCGAACTGTTCCTCAGTGATATGAACAAAGACGCCACGGAGACGGAAAACCTGGCCGAGAGCCACCCCGAGGTCGTCGCGGAATTGCGCGGCCTGCACGAGAAATGGAAGGAAGAAGTCGGTAGATGACGTGGACCCCGTCGGCTCGCCTTTCCTCGCCGGTTCCATGCGACAATCAGGATGCCGCCCGCCTGAGTCGATCCACTACTTTCCCAATTCTCCTGACGGCCTCGTCGATCTCTTCCAAATCTTGCCGGGCCGAAAGACTGAACCGCAGCGAGCCCCTCAGAAGGACATCCGGAACCCGCATGGCGCGGAGCGTGGTGGAAACCTCCGCGGCGCCGCTCTCGCAGGCCGAACCGATGGAACAGGCGATTCCGGCGACGTCGAGGGCCGTGAAGAGGATCTTCGCGTCGCACCCTTTGAAGCCCACGTTGCTGGTGTGTGGAAGCCGCGGTGCCGCCGCTCCATGGATGACGATTTCCGAAAACGTCCGCGTGAGCCCTCCTTCGAACCGGTCCCGAAGCGCCGTCACCTTGGCGGACAAAGCCTCCATGTGGGTGTAACACACCTCCAGCGCCGCCGCCATCCCCACGGCAAGCGCCACCGATTCCGTCCCGGGGCGGAGACCATATTGCTGATTCCCACCGAAAAGGATCGGGGCCGGTTCCGTGCCACTCTTGACCAGAAGCCCGCCGATTCCGACCGGTCCTCCAAATTTGTGCGCCGCGAATCCAAGTGTCGTGACTCCCAGGTCGGCGAAAGAAATCGGCATTTTTCCGACAGCCTGGGACGCGTCGGTGTGGAAGGGGACGCCGCGGTCCGCCGCGATCCGTGCCGCCTCGCCGACCGGTTGTACCACCCCGGTCTCGTGGTTGACTAACATGGCCGAGACGACCGCCGTGTCATCGCGGATGAAATCCGCGAGCCGCCGGGTTTGAAGGGCCCCATCGGAATCCACCGGCAGCGTATCGACGGCCCATGCGCGGTCCAGGAAGTGCTCCGCCGTCGCCTCGACGCAGGCATGCTCGATGCTCGATATGACCAGGTGGCCCGGGAACCTCGCCGAATCCAGCCGCGCCAGCCCTCGCAGCGCCAGGTTGTTCGCCTCGGTTCCTCCGCTGGTGAAGACGAGCCGGTCTGGATCGCGTCCCTGTGTCCGCGCCCCCAAGAGCGCGGACACGCGTTCTCTGGCGTCCTCCAAGACCTTCCGGGCCGTCTGCCCCGGCCAGTGCGCGGCGGCCGGATTCGCCAAGCCGTCCCGCCAGCAACGGACCATCGCTTCCACCGCCTCGGGGAGGATTGGGGTCGTTGCGTTGTGATCCAGATAGATCGTCTGCTGCACCGGGGTATGTCCTTCTTGTCGCAATCGGCATGAAGCGCCTACAATACAAGATTCCACACCGTTCGTACAGCCTGCCGAGGCTTTGCGCCGAGGAGTGGCCTAGTGAACATTTGCGCAAATCAGCGCGAATAGGCAATTTTCAGGAAGATTGAGAGTCTGCTCGCGCCAAGGAACATATATGCCAGAGTCGGATTTAGTAGTAAAGGGCGCACGAGAGCACAACCTTCAGGGGGTCGGTGTGCATTTGCCGAGAAACAGTCTGATCTGTTTCACCGGGGTCAGCGGTAGTGGAAAAAGCTCCCTCGCCTTTGATACCCTCTACGCGGAGGGTCAGCGCCGTTATGTCGAGAGCCTTTCCAGTTTTGCCCGGCAGTTCCTGGGTCAAATGCCGAAGCCGGACGTGGAATACATCTCCGGCTTGAGCCCTTCCATCTCCATTTCCCAAAAGACCAGCGGACAGAACCCGCGGAGCACCGTCGGTACGGTCACGGAAATTTACGATTATCTGCGAGTTCTTTACGCGCGGGTGGGTAAGGGGTATTGCCCCGAGTGCGGGCGTCCCATAACGGCCCAGACGAAGGAACAGATTCTTCAGCAGATTCTCGCCCTCCCCAGGGGAACGAAGCGTCTGCTTCTGGCTCCGCTTATTCGCGGCAAGAAGGGAGAATACCGCGACCTCTTCGCCGATCTGCTCAAGCAGGGGTTCGTCCGTGCCCGGGTGGACGGCTCGGTCGTCCGACTGACGGACGATCTTCGCCTGGACCGGCGGATGCGGCACAACATCGAGGTGGTCATCGACCGGATCACGATCGGTTCGACCGCGCGGTCGCGCGTGGCCGAAGCGCTGGAGTTGGCGTTGAGAATTGGGGAGGGGAGCGTCCTCGTCGCGGAAGAAGAGGGGACGGAGGAACTCCCCCTTTCCGCCCATTACGCGTGTACCCACTGCAATCTCAGTTTCGAGCCGCCGAGCCCGCAGCTTTTCAGCTTCAACAGCCCTCGCGGCATGTGCCCGACCTGCGCGGGACTGGGCGAGATATATAACTTCGATCCGGAGCTTCTCGTTTCGGAACCGAATCGTTCGTTTCAGCAGGGGTGTATTGAACTGATCGGGCGTTGGCGCGAGATGGGCCGCTGGCGGAGGCACATCTACCGGGGCGTCGCGGAGACGCTCGAGCGAAAGATGGGGCTCGAGTCGGGCACGATCCTCGAAACCGCCTGGGAGGAACTCGACCCGAGAATCCAGAACAGACTTTTGTGGGGGACCGGCGACGAGCACATTACCTTCACGTGGCGGCAAGGCGCCTCGGGCCGGAAGTGGGGTGGCACCTACGAGGGGATCATCCCGAGGCTCCTCTCGCAGTACCGCGCCAGCAACAGCCGATTGCAGCGACGCCAGTTGGAGAAGTACATGCGAGTACTCGGCTGCCGCGACTGCCACGGGGCGCGGCTGAACGCGCAGGCGCGGCACGTGACGCTGGCGACGACGTCGGTCCGGTTCGGCGACGTGCCGGAGCGGAGCCTTCCGGCGCTGTGCGCGATGAGCGTGGAAGAGGTGTCCACTTTCTTCGAGGGACTCAACCTCGACGCGGTGGGCAAGAAGGTGGCCGCCGAGGTGGTCAAGGAGATCCGCGGACGGCTCGGTTTTTTGAGCGACGTGGGGCTGGGCTACTTGACGCTGGGGCGGACCGCGCCGACCCTTTCCGGCGGCGAGATGCAGCGGATTCGCCTGGCCGGTCAGATCGGGTGCGGCTTGGTGGGCGTTTTGTATATTTTGGATGAGCCGTCCATCGGATTGCACGCGCGGGACAACGACCGTCTGCTGGAGACTTTGGCGCGGCTCCGCGATCAAGGGAACACGGTCATCGTCGTCGAACACGACGAAGACACGATGCGCGCCGCGGACCACGTCGTCGATTTCGGCCCCGGTCCGGGAGTGCGCGGGGGGAAGGTCGTCGTCAGCGGCCCGGTCGAGGCGGTCATGGCGGACGAAAGGAGCGTTACCGGCCAGTACCTCCGGGGCACGAGGGCCATTCCGGTTCCGGCCGGCCGCCGCGCGCCGAACGAAAAACGGCTCGTCGTCCGCGGGGCGTCGCACAACAACCTGAAGGATATCGACGTCGAAATTCCGCTGGGGCTTTTCGTGTGCATCACCGGCGTTTCCGGCTCCGGCAAGAGCAGCCTCGTCGACGGAATCCTCGTCGAAGCGCTGAGGCGCGATCTGAACTTCGGAGGAGGCACCCCCGGCACCCACGCGGGAATCGAGGGGCTCGACCATCTGAACAAGATGATCGCGATCGACCAGTCTCCCATCGGGCGCACTCCGCGGAGCAACCCGGCCACGTACGTCAAGGTCTTTGACGAGGTCCGCCATCTTTATTCGCAACTGCCGGAATCGAAGGCCCGGGGCTACAAGCCGGGGCGGTTCAGCTTCAACGTCTCCGGCGGCCGGTGCGAGGCGTGCGAGGGGAACGGCGCGAACAAGCTCGAGATGGATTTTCTCGCCGACATCTGGGTGACGTGCCCCATCTGCAAGGGGCACCGTTTCAACCGGGAGACGCTGCAAGTCTGCTTCAAGGGGAAGTCGATTTCGCAGGTCCTGGAGATGGACATCCAAGAGGCGCTCGACCATTTCGAGAACATCCCGAAGATCCGCGAAAAGCTCCAAACGCTGCACGACGTGGGGCTCGACTACATGAAACTGGGACAACCGTCCCCGACCCTCTCCGGCGGCGAGGCCCAGCGGATCAAGCTCGCGCGGGAACTGACCAAGAAAAGCACGGGCGACACCCTGTATCTGCTGGATGAACCGACCACGGGCCTTCATTTCGCCGATATCGAGCTTCTGCTGAAAGTGCTGCACGATTTCGCCGAAGCCGGGAATACGGTCCTCGTCGTCGAACACAACATGGAGGTCATCAAGACGGCCGACTGGATCATCGACCTGGGGCCGGAAGGGGGCGAAGGGGGGGGGCGGGTCGTCGCCGCCGGACCGCCAGAGGAGATCGTCCGGATTCGGGAATCCTACACCGGGAATGTTTTGCGGCGGTTCCTCGAACCGAAGAAGGCCGTTGGTACCGTCACCCCGGTCGTCGCCGCCGCGAGGAAGGGCCGCGTCAAGCCCCTGACGTCCATCAAGCTCCGCGGCGCCTGCCAGCACAATCTCAAGAACGTCGACGCCGAAATCCCCCGCGACCGGATGACCGTCTTCTGCGGCCCGAGCGGTTCCGGGAAGAGTTCGCTGGCGATGGACACGATCTACGCCGAGGGCCAGCGGCGCTACGTCGAGAGTCTGAGTTCCTACGCGCGGCAGTTCGTCGGCCAGATGCAGAAACCCAAGCTGGAGCATATCGAGGGGCTTTCCCCGGCCGTCGCCATCGAACAGAAGCATCTGGGGCACACCCCCAGGAGCACCGTCGGGACGGTGACGGAAATCTACGACTACCTGCGGATTCTGATGGCGAGGTTCGGGCAGCCGCATTGCCCCGACTGCGACGTGCCGGTCGGAACCCAATCGTCCGACGAAATCATCGAGAAGATCATGGCCCTTCCGAGTGGGACGCGGATCTACGTGATGGCTCCGGTCGAGGTCCACGTCGGCGAGAAATACGAGACGCTCTGGGAGGACCTCCGCCGGAGCGGTTTCGCCAGGGTGCGCCTCGACGGGCGGACGACGCCGCTGGACGCGGTTCCGGAAATCGACCGCCGCCGCAAGCACGACGTGGCGGTCGTCATCGACCGGGCGACCGTCCGCCCCGACGCCAGAAGCCGCCTGGCGGACAGCGTCGAAAGCGCCCTGTCGTTCGGCCAGGGAGTGATGCACGTCGCCCACTACGACGCCGAAAGACCCGAGGAGGAATGGCGCGTCGACGTCCACAGCCAGCACTTCGCCTGCGAATCTTGCGGGCGGAGTTTCGAGCCCCTCTCGCCGCATCATTTTTCGTTCAACAGCGCCCTGGGGTGGTGCCCGGCGTGCGAGGGCCTCGGCGTGCAGACCGGGGCGAACCCGGCGGAATTGCTCAAGGACGCGAAGTTGACGCTGGCGCAAGGGGCCGTTTCCGTCTGGCCCTCGGTGAGCGTGCCGCTGTTCGAGAAGATGCTCGACGCGCTTGCGAAGGGGACCGGCGTAGCGGCGGACGTTCCGTTCGATCAACTCGGTTCGACCCACCGCCGGATGGTCCTTTACGGAACCGGCGAGCGGCGGTTCAAGGTGGCTCTCGGCAAGGGGCGATTCCTCCAGTTTCAGTACAAGGGGCTCTACAACGCGCTGGAGGAGGCTTCGCGGGTGTCGCCGGCGCTGCGTTCGCGATTGGAGTCGTTCGTCGGCGAGATGGAATGCTCCGTCTGTTGCGGGAGCCGGCTCCGCGACGACTCCGCGGCGGTCCGTCTGCGAGGCAAGACGATCGACGAACTGTGCCGCATGCCCCTCTCCAAATTGCACGCCGAGTTCGACGCGTGGAAGCCCGACTCGACCGAACGGAAGATCGCCGGCGAAGTCCACCGCGAGGTACACAACCGGCTGACCTTCCTGATCGAGGTGGGCCTCGAGTACCTTTCGCTCCACCGGCCGGCCGGAACGCTCAGCGGGGGGGAGGCGCAGCGGATCCGTCTGGCGGCCCAGGTCGGCAGCGGCCTCTGCGGCGTGTTATACGTGTTGGACGAGCCGACGATCGGCCTGCACCCGCGAGACAACGCGCGGCTGATCAGGGCGCTTAAGCGGTTGCGGGACCTGGGCAACACGCTGTTGGTGGTCGAGCACGACCGCGAGGTCGTCGCCCACGCCGACTGCCTGCTCGATTTCGGTCCCAAGGCGGGCCGCTTCGGCGGGCAGGTCGTCGCTCAAGGGACTCCGGAACAGCTCAGACGCCGGCGCAATTCGGTAACCGGACCGTATCTGTCCGGTAAGAAGGCCATTCCCGTCCCGACGAACCGGCGTATGATGCGGCCGAAGAAATCGGCCGAGCCGATGCCGCCGGGGGGCGGCTGGCTTACCGTCGTCGGCGCGCGGCATAATAATCTTAAGAACCTCGACGTGGCGTTCCCCTTGGGCGCGTTCACCGTCGTCACCGGAACCAGCGGTAGCGGCAAGAGTTCGCTCGTCAACGACGTCCTCTACAAGGCCCTGGCCAAGATGCTGCACCGCGCTTCTTCCGCTCCCGGCGGTCACGACCGGATCGACGGGCTGGAACTGGTGAACAAAGTGATCCGCGTCGACCAGCGGGCCCTGGGTCAGACCCCCACGTCGAACCCCGCCACCTTCACCGGGGCCTTCGACCTCATCCGGCAGTTGTTCGCCCAGATGCCCCTCGCGAAGCTCCGCGGATACTCTCCGCGTCGCTTCAGTTTCAACGTGCCCGGCGGGCGCTGCGAGAAGTGCGAAGGGAACGGCCAGCTCAAGATCGAGATGCACTTTTTGCCGGACATCTGGGTGGAGTGCGACGAATGCCGCGGCCGGCGGTATAACGAGGAGACGCTGGAGGTCCGCTACCACGGCAAGTCGATCGCCGAGGTCCTCGACATGTCGTGCGGCGAAGCGGTCCGGCTGTTCCAGAACATTCCGAGAATCCGCCGCGTGTTGCAGACGCTGTGCGACGTGGGGCTCGACTATCTCACCCTCGGCCAGGCGGCCCCCACCCTTTCCGGAGGCGAGGCCCAGCGCGTGAAACTGGCGGCCGAACTGTCGCGGCCGGATACCGGCCGGACGCTCTACCTGCTCGACGAACCGACGACGGGGCTGCACTTCGAGGACCTCGCCAAATTGCTCGACGTAATCAACCGCCTCGTCGACCTTGGCAACAGCGTCGTCGTCATCGAGCACAACCTGGACGTCATCAAAACGGCCGACTGGGTCATCGATCTGGGGCCCGAGGCGGGGGATGAGGGAGGCCGAATCGTCGTCGCCGGAACGCCGGAGGACCTCGCCGCCCACGCCGAGACGTACAAGAAGGTGACGCCGGCGAAGCGGCAGAAGCTGCTTAGGTCCCACACGGGGGAAGCCCTTGCGCCGGTCTTGCGGCAGGGTCCTCACGAGAAGCGCAAGCTCCACGACTTCGTGGCGGAGACCGAGCGGCGCGAGGGGGACTTGGGAATCGAGGACCTCGGCGCCGACGCGAAAATGCCATGGGAAAGCGACGGCCGCGGGTGGCACACCCAAGACCGCGTCTCGCGGTCCGGGGGGCCCTGCCGCTGGGACGGCCGCGTCCTCGAGGACGTGGTCGACCGGATCGAACAGTCGGGCCTCTTCAGCCCTACCGACTGGTCGAACCGCTCCACGGTGGAAATCCGCGGCAAGAAGAAATCGCTCGGCTGGTTCTTCCACGCGATCACCGGCGAGGAATGGCTGCTGAAGATGAAAATCCGCACCTGCAGAAACACGTTCAAGGAGCGCGACCTGATCGAACGGCTCGACCTCAAGCCGTGCAACGACATGCCCGATTTGCCCCTCTACGGAAGCCGGCCAAGAGTCCGCTGCGCGAATCTTCCCGGGCCGTGGCAGGAGGTGGAGCTGAAGGTCCACGCCTACGATGAGGTCGACCGCGAGGAATTCTGGAAGTTTCTGGACGAGGCGATCGGCGGATTCCGCAAGTTTACCCAGAAGGCGAAACAGAATCCGGAAGACCTGATGCCCTGGAAGGCGCTGGGCCGGAAATGGCACTTCACGCGGCGCGGCTTCCGCCCCGGCGAGATCGAATGGGACGCCGAGGTCCTGGAGCGCGTGGTCGACCTTCTGGATGAGACGGCCCCCGGCGGTGAGTTTCTCTGGAACAATAAAGTCCTCGTCCACTACATGGTTCCGAACCGCCGCGGCCCCTGGGCGACGATCCACACCAAGAAACTGGATGCGCTCCATCTCCTTCTCTACGGTCCCAAGAACGCCTTCGCCCTGGGCCGAGTCACCGAAATCGGGATCGAGCCGGAACTCGAAGGAGAGGACCCCGACTACGATCTCGTCCACCTGCGGTTCCAAACCCAAGAAGACCTCGAACGGGGCGACTTGCCGGAGTTCCTCGAAGAACACCTGGCGGCTCAGTAGAGGGCAGCGCCGGACGCACGGAACGCGCTCGCTCCCCGGCCGCGGACCGTTTCACCGCGCCTTCGGCCCCTTTTCTGTGGTCTCCTTTTGTTGTATCTTCGCCCATGTATCCCGAAGCGTACACGTCCGGTTGATTACCAGATCGTCCTCCGTCGAGTCGGGGTCGATGCAGAAGTACCCCATCCGCTCGAACTGGAAGGAGTCGCCCGGTTTCGCGTGCTGCAGACACGGCTCGACTTTTGCCCAAACCGTTTCGAGTGAATTCGGGTTGAGGTTCATCGTGATGTCCCGACCTTCCTCGACGTCGAACGGGTCTTCCTTCGTGAAGAGTTTGTCGTAGAGGCGGACGGTCGCGTCGAGGGCGTGTTTTGCGGAGACCCAGTGGATCGTCCCCTTCACCTTCCGGCCGTCCGGGGAATCGCCGCCGCGGGTGGCCGGATCGTACGTGCAGCGGACCTCGACCACGTCGCCGGCGTCGTTCTTCACGAAGTCGGTGCAGGTGACGAAATAGCCGTAGCGGAGGCGGACCTCGGCCCCGGGCGCCAGGCGGAAGTACTTCTTCGGCGGGTCTTCCATGAAGTCGGTCCGTTCGATGTAGAGTTCCCGGGAGAAGGGGACCATCCGCGTCCCTTCGTCCGGATTCTCCGGGTTGTTCACCGCCTGCATTTCCTCGACCTGATCCTCGGGATAGTTCTCGATGACGAGCTTGAGGGGTTGCATGACACCCATATAGCGCGGGGCGGTCTTGTTCAGGTCCTCGCGGACGCAGAATTCCAGGAGGCCGAAATCGACCACGCTGTTGAACTTGGCGACGCCGATCCGTTCGCAGAAGTTCCGGATGGCGGCCGGGGTGTAGCCGCGGCGGCGCATCCCGCTGATCGTCGGCATCCGCGGATCGTCCCAGCCTTGGACGATTCTCTCCTGCACGAGTTGGAGCAGCTTCCGCTTGCTCATCATCGTGTAGGTCAGATTGAGCCTCGCGAATTCGTACTGGTGGGGATCGTAAATGCCCAGTTCGCGGATGAACCAGTCGTACAGGGGCCGATGGTTCTCGAATTCCAGCGTGCAGATCGAATGCGTGATCCGCTCGATCGAATCGGACTGGCCGTGCGCGAAATCGTACGTCGGGTAGATGCACCAGGCGTCGCCCGTCCGGGGGTGCGAGGCGTGGAGGATGCGGTAGATGACCGGATCGCGCATGTTCAGGTTCGCCGACGCCATGTCGATCTTCGCCCTGAGCGTCCGCGACCCGTCGGGGAACTCGCCGGCCTTCATCCGCTCGAACAGGTCGAGGTTCTCCTCGACCGGTCTTGCGCGGTAGGGACTGTCCTTGCCCGGCTTCGTCAGCGTGCCGCGGTGCTCGCGGATTTGCTCGGCCGTCAGGTCGCACACATAGGCCTTGCCGTCGCGGATCAGTTGCACGGCCCACTCGTAGAGCTGTTCGAAGTAGCCCGAGGCGTAGAACAGACGGTCCTCCCAGTCGAATCCGAGCCAGCGGATATCCTCCTGGATCGAGTCGATGTACTCTTGCTCCTCCTTGATCGGGTTCGTGTCGTCGAACCGGAGATTGCACTTACCGCCGTATTTCGCGGCCAGACCGAAGTTCAGGCAGATCGACTTCGCGTGGCCCACGTGCAGGTACCCGTTGGGTTCCGGAGGGAACCGCGTGTGGACCCGGCCCTCGTGCTTGCCGGAGGCGAGATCCGCCTCGATGATGGCTTCGATGAAATTCAGAGACCTTGCTTCTTCGCTGGACATATTCCAAGGACGACCAAGAGGGGAATCGGCCTCGCCGCGACATGCGGCGCCCGCCGGACAAAAGACCGGCGCAAAAACCGCCGGTGCGGTCTTTATAAGAAAAAAGGTTCTCCACCGCAATGCCGTGGTGATGCGTTTTTGAGAGCCCGTTCTTTAAGGGGAGTAACCCGGGCCTCGGGTTGTGTGATCCGCATCGCTTCTCGGTCATGCCGAGGGGATCCGGCTATACACGCGGCCAAGACCAGTTGTTTCGGGCACCCAACGGGCGAATTATCGGCTCACCAAAATAGTGCATCAGCAACACGAACATGGTAGAGAACCATGTAATTCATAGTACCAGATTCGTGCGATTTGACAAGCGCAGTTCCGCGTATTCGGGCCAACCGGCCGGAAAGGCGTCGGATTGTGCGGGTGGTGAAATCCCCACCACCGTCAAGTTTGGCGTCCTTAAAGGCCCGGCGAATCGGACTTTCTGCCTTTCGAACGCGCAGTCGTTGCGCAATGCATGGGCATTGACGACGAAACCCGCGTGGGATTCAATGACGATTCCATACTGCTCTTGTTTCATAACCTATTATCATTAAACGGCTTAGGTGTACAGCCAAACGCGATGGTTGGTTTTGGCACGCCACTTGCCAAAGCAACTATCGTTTCCATTCCGGAAGCACACAAATGCGTCGTATGCGGAATCGGACAGCCTGGCGCCGGCTGTCCGGTTCGCAAGCGGTCCTGTTTGCGGCCCGGCTGATCTCTCGTAATCCCTTTAAGGGTGAACCCTATCCGTCCCGCAGAACCGAGAAGCGGTAAGTGGTTTTCCCCAAGAACATCGGTTTCGTATATTGGTTCCAACCGGCAGCTCATTGGAGTATCCGCATGAAGAAGATCGAAGCCATCATCCGCCATTTCAAGCTCGAAGAAGTGAAGAAAGCGCTTACCGAGCAGGGCGTTCATGGAATGACGATTACCGAAGTGAAGGGATTTGGTCGCCAGAAAGGCCACACTGAGATGTACCGCGGCACGGAGTACACGGTCGATTTCGTTCCGAAGATCAAACTGGAAGTCGCCGTCCGCGAGGACCTGGCCAAGACGGTCGTCGACACGATCATCCGCACCGCTCAAACGGGTCAGGTGGGGGACGGAAAGATTTTCATCTCCGACCTGACCGAGGTCGCCAGAATCCGGACGGGTGAATTGGGACAAGACGCTCTATAAGGCACCCCACTCCTCGCGTTCGTCGCCTGCCCGCCGGTGCGTCGCAGCCGTTCGTGATTCCGGCACTTGAGGCGATGCTCGCTGCCGTTGATCAGGCGACCATCGCGGTCTGAAGCCTTTCGTGCCTCGGGGCGCGCCACCCCTTGTATCTCGTTGCCGATATGCCCGAGTTCCTTACCGTCACCGGAGCTAAGAACCTCCTCATCGACGGCCGCGGCGTCCTGAGGGATCTGCACGCGCAGAGTACCTCGGGCGCCGAGGTCTGTCGCCGGATGACGGAGCTTTGGGACCGGATCGTCGTCGGACTGTGGAATACGGCCGTGGACGAGCTGTCGGAGCAGACCGGCGTTCCACTCGCCGAGAAGACCGCGCTGGTGGCGCACGCCGGCTACGGGCGCGCCGACGTCGCGCCGTTCTCCGACGTCGACCTGATGCTGCTTCGCTCGCCGGAAAGCGAGCCGGTCGCCGCGGCTCTGGCCGAGCGACTCTTGCGGGATATTTTCGACGCGGGTCTTGTGCTCGGATACAGTACACGCACCGTGGATGAAGCGGTTCGCATGGGAATCGCCGACCCGGTCATCGGAACGTCGCTGATCGAATCCCGTTTTCTGGCGGGCAGCCGTGTTCTCTTCGGGCAATTCAGCCGCCTCTTCGCGGACCGCATGGCGCGGCGCGCGTCGGCCGCCGTCCCCAAGATCAAAGCCAACCGCGACGAGGAACGGGCCCGATACGGTGAGACGGTCTATCTGCTCGAACCGAACGTAAAACGGACCGTCGGCGGCCTGCGCGATGTTCAACTCCTCCGGTGGCTCGGTTGGGTCGTTTTCGGGAAAGCCGAGCCGGAGGCGCTGGCCGGGATCGACCAACTGACCGCCGAGGACGCGGCCGCCATCCGCGCCGCCGCCGAGTTTCTGCTGCGAGTCCGCAACGAGCTGCACTTCCATGCGGGCCACGCGGCCGACGTCCTCAGCCGGGGCGAGCAGCTCCGCATCGCGGAGGCGTTCGCCTACGAAGAGACCCGGGGACTGCGACGGGTCGAGCACTTCATGCGCGACTACTTCCGCCATGCTCAGGCGGTTTACGGCATCGTCTCGCGGTTCACCGAGCGGGTAATGGAGCGCCGGCGATGGGGCCGCGCCCTCGACATCGTCATTGGCCACAAGTCGGGCGAGGAGTTCCACGTCGGCCCTGCACATATTCGCGCGACCGAGGTGGGGCTTGCACGACTAAGGACTAGCCTTTTGGCCCTCATGCAACTGTGCGACCTGTCGTGTTTGTATAATAAGCGGATCGCCCCGCGAACGTGGGAGGCGATTCACAGAAAGGCGGACGTTCTCTCGCGTTCCGTGACGCCCCAAATCCGCGTCCGTTTCGTTGCGCTCCTGGCACGGACCCGGCGGCTTCCGGACGTACTCAGGGAATTGCATGCGGTCGGGCTTCTGGAGGTCTTCATCCCGGAGATGCGGCACGCCAGGGGACTGCTCCAATTCAACCAGTACCACAAGTACACGGTCGACGAGCACTGCCTCCGCGCGGTGGAGCACGCGACTGTGCTTCTGGACGCGAAGGACGAATTGGGCGAGGCCTACCGGAATCTCAAGCGGAAGCATTTGTTGCACCTGGCGCTCCTGTTGCACGACCTGGGGAAGGGATTCGAGGAGGACCACGTTCAACTCGGAACGCGGCTGGCCGTCCGGACCGCCGAATTGCTGGGCCTGGCGCCGGAGGAACGGGACCTGGTCGCGTTTCTCGTGCGGAATCATCTGACGATGAACCAATTGGCGCTGCGGCGCGACATCGAGGACGATGCGCTCGTCTTGCCGTTCGCCGTGGAGTGCGGCTCACCCGAGCGGTTGCGGATGCTGTATCTGCACAGCGCGTGCGATCTGGCCGCCGTCGGACCTGATACGCTCACCGATTGGAAGAAGGAAATGCTCGGCGCCCTCTGCCGCCGGGCAATGGTCCACCTGTGCGGCGCCGAGGAATTCGCGCGGCCGGCCGGCAAGGAATCACCCGGGGCGGCTGCCGCCGAAGCGCTGGCCGCCCGCGCGGCGCTGGAACATGTCGCCGTCGACGGCGCGTATCTGCCGGACAACCAAACGGTGCGGTTCACCATCGCGACGCGGGAATCGCTCACGCCAGGCGTGTTCCACAAGATTACCGGTGCACTGTCGCGGATGGGCTGCCAAATCCTCCGCGCCGAGATCGACACGGCGGACGACGGGGCGATTCTCGATCGGTTCTGGGTGAGCGATCCCGGCTATGCCGGCGGTCCGCCGCCGGACCGGCTCGACGAGGTCGCCGCCGCCATCAAGACGGCCCTGTTGAGCGGCTCGGACGAGCGGCCCCGGTTCCGCCGCACCTGGAATATCGCCGAGAACGGCGCGCCGCTGCAACCGGGACGCGTCGAGATCGATAACGGCACTTCGCGCGACTGCACCATTCTGGAAGTCTTCGCCGCGGACCGCCCCGGCTTGCTCTACGATATCTCGCGGACCCTCTTTGAACTGGGCCTCGAAGTCCATCGGGCCAAAATCGCCACGCATCTCGACCAGGTGGTGGACGTCTTCTACGTGACCGATGGCGGCGGCGGCAAGATCACCGCCTTACCGAGTCTCGCGGAGATCCGCGATCGCGTGGGAAGGATACTCGTCGGAGAAGAAGCGACGCCTTGAATCACCGCTTCAATATCTCGTACACCTTCACCTCCAGCCTCTGCGAATTCTCGTGGAACCGGCCTTCGCCGATTTCGACTTCCAAGTCCTCCGTCAATTCTCTGACCGACGATACTCCTTCCGGTAGCCAAATCGTGATCACCCCCTCGCCGTCCCCGTCGTTGGCGGTGAAGAGGTAGGTCTTGCCGTCCGCCGCGCGGACGAGGGGGTGCAGCCAGGTGGGAGTCGCTTCCGAGTCGGCCGATTGAACGCGGATCGCCGCCGCCGGTTCCACCGAAAGCAGAATCGGCGAGAACCGGTCGACTTCGGCCGCCACCTCCTTGAGGTTCCCCCAGAATTCGTCGAAGGGCATGTCCGGGTTGCGGCGGAGGTTGTGCCAGCAGTAGTAGATAATGCCCGTGGCCCCCTCGGTGATGCATTGCCAGGTCATACTCCGCAGTTCCGCCTTGGTGGGAGAGCGGAAATCGGCGGGGTCCCATCCGGCCGTGTTCTGGCGATAGATTCCCCAGTTGAAGGCCTGGGGAACCTGCCACATGGGCCGTGCATTGTAGACCTGCTCACGGGTGATCTTGGTCCAATCGGCCGCCATCGAGGGTCGGCCCTGGTCGCCGGATCGGCCGATGGGGTAGGGATCGGTTCCGATGACGTCGAACGAGTTCACGTACTTGCGGACCGTGTTCACCTGATACAGGACCACCCAGGTCGGATGGTCGGGGTCCTCCTCTCGCACGAACCGCTGGTGGGCGTTTAGTTGCCGCATGAACGACAGGGGCAGCTCGTCGTTGAGGTACCACGCCAACAGGGCCGGATGGTCCTTCATTTCCCGGACCCGTCCGCGGACGGCCGGTTCCTCCTCCTCGATCGACTCGATCCACTTGGGACATCCGCGGTGGCCGTAGTACCAGTCCTTGATCGAGTAGAGGACCTTGATCCCGTAACGGTCGGCCAGGTCCATTTCTTCCCGGGTGGGCGTTCCATAGGGCATCATGCAATTGAAACGGCTGTCGCTGAATATCTTCAGGTCCTCTTCGTTCAAGCGGCCGCAGTACATACCGATGGGAAAGAACGGCTTTGAGCGGACGATCAACCGCTGATGCTCGTCGATCGCGGCGACCGGTTCGAAGTCGTCCGGAACCCGGGTCAGCCGGTGCTCGTCGGCGTCGAGTTCGTTTCCGTTTTCGTCAAGCAGTCGCAAGCGAAGTGAATACTCACCGACCGCGAGGGAATCGGTCGGGACTTCGAAGACCCAACCGTCCGGCATGTCGGCTGAGTTCAAGAGGCATACATCGTCGTGAAGCACGCCGTCGGTTTTGGTATCGACGAGGTTCCATTCCAGTCGCACTCCCTCCTTGCGGACATCCTCGTAGTCGTCCAGCGACAAGTCGACCCGCACCCGCGCCGCCTTCGGGCCGTCCTTCGTAATGCGTCCCCGGTAGACCGGCGAGAGAACGACCGAATCCATCGGAGGAGTCCGTACGCGGACGACCTCCACGTCGTCGAACCAGGCGGTACCGGTCATCTTGCGCCGGACGTAACACTGAATCACCATCGTCGCGGCGTTCTTCGGAAGGGGAGGACTGATCCCCTCGACGAGTGTCCAATCGGTCGTCCCCTTCACACCGCTGGGGTAACACCCACCAAGGTGCTTGCCGTCGGCGCCGCGCCATTCCAGGCAGATCGTGGCGCCGGAATCGTCGCCGGTGATCTCCCGCGTTTTGACCCAAGCCCGAATCCGATAGACGGCACCCGGTTTCAGAGCGAGTACCTGATTACAAAAGACGTACCTGGTCGGATCGTCGTTATCGTACTTCAACGCATGGCCGCCCTCGTGGACGGTCGCGCTATCTGCACGGTAGTACTCAGGGCTCGCCCGCCACTCGGCGGGAATGCCGGTTTCGGCGATGTCCTCAAATGAAGGATTTTGCACCAGATTCGGTCCCACCGGGCTCCATGCTTCTTCGGTAACTCCGGGCCGTCCCAGAAAAGAGACCGCGACAAGGAACAAGGGGACGGTACGTTTACGTGAAGAGATCATGAAAGGCTCCTCTTGGATTCGAAAAATCAAAGGGTTCGTGCCGAGAAAAAACGCAGGGGGGAAAGGACATGCATTTTACTCCGCCGGCGGAGCGGAAGCAACCGCGTGGTGCTTCGCGACGACGATCGGGCGCGCCCGAAACGGCCCGGATGGGTGCTTTTTCGAGCCTCCGAGTCAAGAACCGACAGTAACTCCGCGTTTTGAACCGGTTTCTGGTTCATTCATTGTGCTCCTGGCCGAACGTGTCTATAATCGTGCATCAGCGATTGTACGATACCCCGTCCGACCTTGGGCTCCACATCCGTTGAGGAACACGATGTCTTTTCTCCCTTGCCGTCCCTTTTTCGGGATTTTCAGCAAGACCTTCCTTAACCCGTCAGGTCCATCCAGGCGTTGCCGCGTCGAACCTTTGGAAGATCGACTCACCCTGTCGGTCGCGCCCGTGTTGGCACCGATCGACAACG
>CAZFQG010000104.1:0-22100 GCA_964520785.1 uncultured Planctomycetaceae bacterium
ATGATGTTATTCCGCTTCGAACCCTGGAATTCGTGAATTCCCAGTTCCGGCTTGTCCCAGTGCAATCCGTCCTTACTGGTCGCGTAGCAGATGAGCATCGGACTTTCCCCTGGAGGAGGAAACTTCTTGTAAACCTCGTACCAGATTTTGAACAGGGAATCCTCCGGGTCATACAGCACGGAACCCCAGGTAATCGTGCAGTTTCCCTCCCACGGCCTGTCCCAGGTGAGGACCGGGTTGTCATGGCACTTGACCGGCTGGTTGACGATCCGTTCCACTCCGGTCATCCGGGCGATAAGCTGGTCGTCGATGAACAGTTCGTGATTGGTTCCCACGGTACGTGCCGGCTGGTCCGGGAAAGACTCGTCGACGATTCGCCTATCGAGCACGGCATCGTAAACCCGCAAGTCGTCGATCTTGCCGGCGAACACGCCGTCGGTGATGTGCGTGATGTGACCGACGGTGATCGGATTGTCGTTGACGGACATCTTCGCCCCGCGATGGTGGATTCCGGCCGGTTTCCCGTTGACCCGGAATCCAATCCGTTCACCGTCGTAGGAGACCGTGATATGGGACCACTGTCGTAGCGGCAACGAGGTGTCGCCGTGCCAACCTTGTCCTCCCCAGCGGTCGTCTGGAGAGAAGACGGCCGCTTTGAGTTTGCCGTGCTTCAGGGCGACCTGGAACGCGTAATCCTTGCTGAAGATGCCGCTTTCCTGCTTGTTGGCCGTAGGATAAACCCACGCTTCAACCGTGAAGATGCCTGGTTCGAACCGGAGGTTTTCGGTATTGGGGGCGGCCAGATAGCCTGCTTTTCCGTCGAACGCCATCGCGCGGCCGTTCTTGCCGTCGGCGAAGAGGGGTTTGCCGTCCTTGCGGAGGATCGCCAGGTCGTTGCCGCCGGCGGAGAGATCATGGACGAAATCGCCCTCACCCTCGTCGAATGACCAGGCGGCGACGAGAGATTTGATTTCCTGCAGTTCGGCGGCCTCCTTCGCATGTGTCTCTAGGAAAGCCTCACGCGCCTCCGGCTTCGGGCGAGGGATCTTCGTCGGAGTCGGGGCGGCGGGGGCCTTCCCTGCTTCTTCAATCTTTGTTTCGAGCGTCTTCACGTAAGGCTGGCCGTAGACGATCGACCTATCCCCTTCATGGAACCACTCCAGCGGCATGACTTGAAGACACCAAGAGTAGGCGTTTTTCTTCGTTTGCGACTTACTGTAGGTTACAACCGCATTGCCGTCGCAGAAGGCGACGTTCGCCATCGTCATTTTGCCCGGGAAGTCGTCCTCGCCATCGTCGAGATGCCGCAGCGACGTCCAGGTCTTGCCGTCGTCCTTCGAGATAACCGAGCTGATCCGGTTCCGGGGCCAAGGACCGTCGATCTTCTCGACCGGGGCCCAATTCCATATCAGAAGCAGATTGCCGTCCGGCATCCGGCGGAGCGTCGGCATCGCGCCGGGGCTGGGGATACCGCTGGAAACCGGCTTGCTCCAGGTGGCGCCGTCGTCCTCGGAGTAACTCACGTAAATCGACTTCAGGTACACTCGAATGAACATCATTAACCGGCCGTCACCGAGTTCGACGATGGTCGGTTCCTCGGCGGCGGGATCGGTGCGGCGCCCGGTGGTCCCCTTGGGGACGGTAATCAGGTCGGTTTTCTTCCACGTCTTTCCCTTGTCGTCGCTGTAGTGGCAATAGGCGTGGGTCGACTTCAACGCGTCCATGCTGACCCAGGAAGGGAGGATAATCCGCCCGGTCGAGGAGAGGAATGCCCGGTCGGAGCTGAGTCCGCCGTAACCCTCGTACGGTAGCCGGACCGGTTCGCTCCACGTCTTACCGTTGTCGGTCGAACGACGCATCCAAGTCCCGCTGTCGGTCAAGGCCGCATGTTTGACCATGAAGAAGAACAGGATTTCGTCTTCGTCCAGGCGCAACAGCGACGGCGATTGGATGTTCGCCTTCCCGATGTTTTTCTGGAAGACGGTGATTTTGTCTTGCGGTGTCCAGGTCAGTCCACCGTCGAGCGAATCGAGCCGGACGATATCGCCGGCGGTGTGGTCGTGGCCGCCGAAACCAAGGGCGGTCACGAGCATCATCAGGTGTTTCTCGCCGTCGAGAGAAATGATCGATCCTTCCGACCAGCGGAAAACGCCCTCGGGGCTGGGGTCATGAGGGAGAAGCGTCTTGTCGACCAGCTTGTCGACGGCGAGCGCCGGCGACGCGGACGTCATGAGGGCAAGGAAGCCGCACAAAGCAAAAAACGCAATCCAATGCTTGTGGTGTCTCATTCTAAGATTTCCTTCCGGGTGGGCGGTCAATATCGTGGTGATCGTCACCATCGATTCTACCAGAATAAATTGTTGACGCAACAGAAATATTGCTATGGAGACAAAAATTTTTGAAATATCCGTGCGGGATGGAAGCTGGAAGGAAATCGTGTTCGATTCCCTTTACGACGAGCGGGATTCCACGTATAGTTGCCGCGTACCCGTCTTAATAGGTAAGAAATACCATTCTGTATGACTATTGCCTGCGCGATCTCTTTTTTGGTAGCCGGCTTGGTCCTGTTGGTGGTCGGCGGAGACTTACTGGTCCGCGGGGGTGGGGATTGGCCGCGGCAGCGGGCATTTCGCCCCTTGTAATCGGGTTGACCGTTGTCGCGTTCGGGGCCAGTTCCCCAGAGCTAGCCGTCAGTGTCGCCTCGGTGTTTACCGGCAACGCGGACGTGGCTATGGGGAACAACGACGTTTGGACTTTTCATGGTCGGTTTCATCTTCCCATTGACCGTGATTACCCTGACCATCTCCGTTCTCCGATCGACTCGCGACTGGGCGAGAATTCGTCGCGGTGCCCCTGACGTTTAGGCAATCGTCCCGAAATTCAGATAATCCAACCCGCCTTCCTCGTGCCGTGGGGCGCGGAGCCTCTCCACGGCCTCAGTTGGAATCCCCCGCCCGCCCCTTTATAATGGGCCGACTCATCTAACCCAACCCAGAGGAAAGGTAAGGGATTTCATGGCAAAATCAACCGATATTCGGCTTGTCGACGTCTCGATGAATACCGAGGAGTACACCTACCGCACCCCGATCAAATTCGGCGGTCGTGTGGGGACGAGCGTGACGATCGCGAACGTCATCGCCGTCGTGGAAACACGCAAGGGGCACAGAGGGACCGGGTTCGGGTCGATGCCGGTGGGGAACATCTGGGGGTGGCCCAGCGATGCCGTTTCGCCGGCCGATACCGAGAAGGCGATGGCCCGGCTCTCGGCGGAGTTGGCCGCTCAAGCGAACGACTATTCCGGCACGGGGCATCCGCTGGAGATCACGCACGAATTGTCGCAAGCGTACGAATCCACCGCCGACGCAGTAACGATCCAGACGGGTCTTGCCGAGAAGATGCCGAAACTGGCGAGACTTGTCGCGGCAAGTCCTCTGGAAGCGGCGGTCCACGACGCCTATGGAAAGGCGCTCGGGGCGAATTCTTACAACCTTCTGGGGGTGGAGTTCGCCAACCGCGATCTGGCTGCATACCTGAGTAATGAATTCACCGGTGAATACCTCGACCGCTATACCCTCCGCGAGCCGAAGCCCTCAATGCCCCTGTATCATCTTATCGGGGCCCTTGATCCGCTCACCGACGCCGACGTCAAAAACCGCATCGGCGACGGACTCCCGGAGACCTTGCCGGAATGGATCGCCGCGGACGGCCTGACCCACATGAAGATCAAGCTCAATGGCGACAACCTCGACTGGGACGTGGAGCGGGTCCTCGCCATCGACCGCGTCGCCTCCGACGCCCAGACCGCGCGGGGATGTTCCACCTGGTACTACTCGGCCGATTTCAACGAGAAGTGCGCAAACGTGGAGTACGTTCTGGGATTCCTGCGGCGGATTCAAGAGGCGAACCCGGCCGCCTTCGAACGGCTGCAATACATCGAACAGCCGACCAGCCGCGATCTGAAGTCGCACGCCGACAACAAAATGCACGAGGCGGCCAAGATCAAACCGGTGGTCATCGACGAAGCCTTGGTCGATTTCGAGAGCCTCCTCCTCAGCCGCGAACAGGGCTACTCCGGCGTCGCCCTCAAGGCCTGCAAGGGTCATAGCGAGGCGCTCATCATGGCCGCCGCCGCGCAAAAGTACGGCATGTTCCTCTGCGTCCAGGACCTCACCTGCCCCGGTGCATCCTTCCTCCACTCGGCCAGCCTCTCCGCGCGCATCCCCACCGTCGCCGCGATTGAAGGAAACGCCCGGCAGTTCGTCCCGGTGGCGAACGAAGTCTGGAAGAACCGTTTCCCGTCGATGTTCGTCATCACCGACGGGACGCTGGGAACGGCCGTCCTGGACGGTCCGGGACTGGGAGGATGGGGATAGGAACCTCCCCAAGGAGTCCCCGTGAACCCGTCGCCGTCGCGGTAAGCTTAGAACCGCGCACATTTTTCTCGGCAGTCCGAGGGGGTATCGCGCATCACGGTGCGACCGACTCTCCGTCGTTCGTCTCCATTCCTCGCGGTCAATCCGAGGGGATCATCTTTCTCGCGCCTCGAATTATGCCTGAAAACGACCCTTCCAAACGACCCCGGGTGAATTCCCGCAAGAATGGCATCGCAGTTGCATCTATTGTCCGGCGGTCAAGCGGGCATGATCTCGGACTCAGGAGAAGGAGTATTGGTACGATGCGATTTCATTATCTAGTTTGGTTCACGTTGGCGATGCTGGTCGGCGGTCTTGGTCTCTCCAACGCGTATGCACAAAAGGGCATGGGCGAAGACGTGGGCATTGCCCGCGCTGCGGTGAAGCCGGAGATTGTCACCCTTCAAGGAAAGATCGTTGAGGTTCAGACCGGCCCCTGCAAGAACACCACCGGCCGAGCCGTTGTTGGGACGCACGTCGAGCTGAAGACGTCGGAAGGACGAATCCTTAACGTACATCTCGGGCCGACAGCGGTCGTTGAGCCGATTGCGAAGCGGCTTGCGAACGTGGAAGAGGTGAAAGTGAATGCCTTCCGCACGGACGCCATGCCGGAGGATCACTACGTCGCACAGTCCTTCACCGTCGGGAAAGAGACTATCCGTTTGCGCGACGAGACGCTGCAGCCCGCCTGGGCGGGCGGTCAAACGAGAGGCCGCGGCGGCCCTCGCGGCGGCGCGGGATTCGGATATGGCCGCGGCTGGGGTCAAGGTGCCGCGCGCGGTGTCCAAGCCCAGATCCCGACCACCGATGAACCGAGCGATGCCGATTTCTGGTGGAATCCGGCACCGGACACGCGCCGCGACTATGGCTATGGCGGCTATGGCTATGGCCGAGGAGCGGGTCGTGGCGCCGGTCGAGGAGCCGGGTATCGATTCCAGGGCGGACAGGGACGCGGTTGGGGTGGCGGTGGGGGTCGCGGACGCTGGTAGGCGATGTCGGAACCCGAGAGGGTTGATTATCCCCGGCCGCGATGTAATAATCGCTTTGGTCCGCGACCGTTCAAGACTGGTAATGGTCTTTAGCGCGGTTTGTTCGAGGTATCGTTGAGATATCCGCGAGCAAACCGCCTGTTTTTGCGCGGATGAGTTCCATTCCTTGCGAGACGATTTCGCCCGGAGGCGAATCGCGGCGATGCGCCGATACACAATCCTGTCATTCTCCGTTCTCCTCCTGGCTTGGTTTGCCTTTCTGCAATGGCAGTACCGAAGCTATCACCACGAGCGTGCGCTCATCGAAGAGACGCTGCATCAACAGGCCCACTCCGTCATGAATGCGTTGATCGGCGGTATCCGTTCGCACCGCCGCATCGGCTTCTACTTCGATGCGCAAATCCGCGGAGCCCTGGAGGAGTTGGCCCAATCGGCGGACGTCGTGGCCGTGGCCGTGGCTTCGAGTGACGAAACGGTGACGTTGTCGGCCGGAGAAACCGGTCGGCTCCCCGCGACTCCGGTCCCCCCGACTCCGGATTCCCAAGATGGCCACGGACGCAACGAGACCGAGTACTGGCTAGTCGAGCGTTTCCAGCTTAGTCCCTTAATGGAGCCGGGCCAGGGCGGTGGACGCAAAGAGGGACGCGGCGGTGGACGCGGTCGAGGGGGAGGACCGTGGTGGATGGGAGACGAAGACCCCGAGGAAAGCCCCTTCGCGGCTGGAGGGGAATTCAAGGTCGTGCTCGTCCTGGACACGGCCCGGGCGGATCGCCTCCTGAACCGCGCCGCGTGGTTGCATCTCTCCGTTGCCATTGCCGGGTCTTTGGTCCTCGTCTTCATCTCTCTTGCCTGGTGGGCCAGCGTCCGTCTCGCGACGGTCCGCGGCCGTGCCCGAGTCCTGGAGACGGAGGCCCGGTACCTCCGCGAACTGAGCCAGGCGGCGGCGGGATTAGCGCACGAGACACGCAATCCCCTCGGCCTGGTCCGCGGATGGACCCAGCGTCTGGCCCGGCCGGGCGCGGACGACCCTCACCGCGAAGAGCACGCGCAAGCCGTCATCGAGGAATGCGACCGGATCACGGCGAGAATCAACCAGTTCCTCGCCTTCGCCCGGCCACGGACTCCGAAAATGGAGCCCGTCGACCTCAACGAGCTGACGGCGGAACTCTCGGCCATCGTCCAGCCGGACCTGGAAGCGAAGGGGCTCACTCTCAGTCGAGAACTCCCCGCCGAGGCGCGCCGCGTCTCGGCCGACAGAGAACTCCTCCGCCAGGCACTCTTTAACCTCTTGCAGAACGCGATTCACTTTTCCCCCCAAAACGGAAAAATCGTCCTGCGGTCCGTCAAAGGCCACGGCGGTCTCTGCCGGCTTGAGGTGGCCGACTCGGGTCCCGGCGTTCCCGAGAATCAGGTCGAGTCGTTGTTTACGCCGTATTTCACCACACGACCGGACGGTACCGGCCTGGGGCTGGCCATTGTCAGGCAGATTGCCACGCTTCACGGGTGGGAGGTACGATATCAAGAGCCCTCCGGCGGCGGCTCGTTGTTTGTTTTGGACGGAATCCATGCCTGAATCCCCGCGAACCATTCTGATCGTCGATGACGAAGCCTCGCAGCGCACGCTGTTGAGCGGGTTTGTCGAATCAATCGGTTTCCGGCCCGCGGAAGCCCCGTCCGCGGAAGAGGCGCTCGATAGCATTCGCCGCGCGTGCCCCGCGATGGTCCTTCTGGACGTGCGTCTACCGGGCATGAACGGCATCGAGGCGCTCGCGAAGATTCGCGAGATTTCGAGCGAGCTTCCCGTCTTGCTGATTACGGCCCATGCCGATCTGCGGGAGGCGGTCAGCGCGGTCAAAGGGGGGGCGGACGACTATCTGGCCAAGCCGGTCGACCTGGACGAACTGGAAGCCGCCATCTCCGACGCGGTCGGACCTTCCGAGAAGGCCGGCGCCGGGGAGGATCGGAAGTACCCGGCGGTGCCGCCGTGGTTCGTGTTCGAGAGCCCCGCGATGCGTCGCCTGGTGGAGACGGTCGCCGTGGTCGCCCCTTCCGACGTTCCGGTCTTGATCACCGGGGAGAGCGGCGCCGGCAAGGAGGTGGTTGCACGGCTCATTCACCACTGGAGCCCACGTCGCGACGGGCCGCTCGTGACCGCCAACTGCGCGGGCCTCCCGGAATCGCTCATTGAGAGCGAGCTGTTCGGCCATACCAAGGGTGCCTTCACCGGGGCCACGCAAACCCGACAGGGCTTCTTTCGCTCCGCTGCCGGCGGAACGCTTTTTCTCGACGAGATCGGCGAGCTGCCGATTCACCTTCAACCGAAACTCCTGAGGGCCTTGGAGTCGGGAACCATCACGCCCATCGGCAGCGATGCGCCGATGCCGGTCGATACGCGGTTCGTCGCGGCGACGAATCGCGACTTGCAGAAGGCGATTGACGAAGGCGCTTTTCGCGACGACCTGTATTTTCGTATCAACGTCATCGAGCTTTCGGTGCCACCGCTTCGCGACCGTCGCGAGGATATATTGCCTTTGGCCGGCCGATTCGCGTCCGAATTCCGCGGCGGCCCGGTGCGTCTGTCACCCCAGGCGGCGCAGTGCCTGCTGGCTTACGGTTGGCCGGGCAACATCCGTGAGCTGCGCAACGCGGTCCAACGCGCCTGCCTGCTCTGCCGCGGGGATATTATCCTGCCGGAACATCTCACGCCGAAAATGGCCGATCTCGCGTCCAAGGCCGCGCCGGCAGATGGGGACGACGACCGGCTCTCGCAGGTCGAGAGGGCCACGATACTCGCCACGCTCGAGGAGTGCGGTGGAAATCGAACCCACGCCGCGAAGAAACTCGGCATCAGCCGCAGGGCCCTGCTGAACAAACTCCGGGTGATAACGACACAGTCAAAGTGATTGCGATTCGAGGACCTCTTGAGGGAGGAATGCCGACCTGTGAGAAGACCAACCTTTGCGCAAAGTACCTGTCTGTGGAGTTGCCTGATCGCCATCCTCATGCCTTTACTTCGTCCGGCGGCTTTTCGCTACTCCGGACACAAGCCAGGGCTTGACAACGACGAGACTCGCCGCAAAACTCTATTGCGTTGCGTTAGAATTCCGTGAGCAGTGTATTAGGACGAGGGAGAAATTCAATGATGGCGATGCCAACGCGAACCTTTTGGATGCTTTTCCTGCCACTGACGGCCGCTTGTGTCGTGTCCGCGGCCGATTTGAGCGAATTCGAGGGCCCGATTGAGCCGTTTCTCGGCGAGCCGTTCATCGAGAAACGGACCATCTTTGACGGGGAACGAATGCCCAACGTCGTCGTCGCGGTCGACGGCACGGTGATCGCCACGTGGGGAAGCGGGAACATCCGCGTGCGCCGCGGCACCGACGGGGGCACCAAAACCTGGGAGCCGGAGCAGTCGCTCGGCAAGGGAATACACGGCGGTGGAGTGACCGTCGACGAAACCACCGGCAAGATTTTCGTGTTCGCGCATCCTTCCCATCCGAAGCGCGACGCGTCGACCGCCCCGCGAACCGTCTACGAAAGCGCCGATCATGGGAAAACGTGGGAGGTCGTCGACGCGACGTTCACCAAAGACGCCCGGGGGTACGTGCCGTCTCTTCACATGGCCGAACACGGCGTCACGCTGCGCCATGGCGAACATGCCGGACGGCTGATTCGCCCGGCTCGGGTGTACAACGAAGTAGGAGGGGAACGCCTCGGCTACAACACGGCCATCTACAGCGACGACGGCGGCCGGACCTGGAATCCCAGTAGACCGTTTCCGGAGGAGGGAACCGGCGAGGGAACCCTCTGCGAATTGTCCGACGGACGGCTCTACTACAATTCCCGCGTCCACTACCCCAAGGCTGAACGCCCCACCCGGCGGCGACATGCCTATAGCAATGACGGCGGCGAAACATGGACGGACTGGGCGATTATCGACGCCCTGCCCGACGGACGTCAGGATCGTGCATACGGCTGCATGGGCGGCCTCGTCCGATTGCCGGTAAAGGGGGAGGACATTCTCATCTTCAGCAACATTGACACGCCAAGGCCGGTTCGGGAAAGGGCGACCGTCTGGGCCAGCTTCGACGGGGGCAAGACGTGGCCGGTCAAACGGCTGGTCGACGCGGAGGCCGGCGGATATTCCTCTCTGGCCGCGGGACGCCCCGGCACGCCGAGCGAAGGCTCGATCTACCTTCTGTACGAAGAAGGCCCCGGTAAGGCGGGGAAGATCGCTCGATTCAACCTGTCATGGCTGTTGGACGGTGAAAGGACGGGCGACGGCCGGCTGCCGGACAACCTATAGGATGCCGTGGACGGAGACCTCCGCCGAGTGTTTTCTTTTCGCTTCCGGCCGATGCCGATTTGACACGACCCTCCTCCCAGGATACGCTAGACCCTGTTGTCGTTCGTGCATCCATTGGATATCAGGAGCCAGCCATGCCTACGCCTTCCCTCTCCCGTCGTCGTTTCCTCCAAACCACGCTCGCCGCCGGCACCGCGTTCACGGTCGCCCCGACGTTCGGGGCATTCTCCTCGAATCCTTCGAAGTCGGTTCGCCTGGGCGCTCCCGTCTTCGGTGCCCCGGCTGATCCGGACGGCCTCGCCAAGGCTCATCGCGACCTGGGCTACCGCGCGGCCTATTGCCCGAATATCGACTTGGCGGATAAGGAACGCATCCGGGATACCGAAGCCGCCTTCGAGAAGCACGACGTCGTCATCGCGGAAGTCGGCCGCTGGGTGAACCTAATGGACTCCGATCCCGAGAAGCGGAAGCAGAACCACGCCTTCGTCACCGAGGGGCTTGCCCTGGCCGAGGCGGTCGGAGCCCGGTGCTGCGTCGACATCGCGGGCTCGTTCAACGAGGAGGTCTGGTACGGCCCCCATCCGAAGAACTTCTCCCAGGAGTTCTTCGACGCGGCGGTCGAGAACGCCCGGAAGATCATCGACGCGGTGAAGCCGAAACGGACGAAGTTCGCCTACGAGATGATGGGTTGGGCCCGGCCGGACAGCGCGGATTCCTACCTGGCGCTCCTCAAGGCGATCGATCGGCCCGGCTTCGCCGTCCATCTCGACCCATGCAACGCGATCAATTGTCCCGAACGGTTCTACGACAACACGGCGCTTCTGAACGAGTGCTTCGACAAACTCGGACCACACATCGCCAGTTGCCACGCGAAGGACCTCTCCTGGGAAGTCGAAATGAACGTCCATTTCCGCGAAGTCGTTCTCGGGACCGGCTGCCTCGACTACAAGACGTTCCTCGCCCGGCTCGCCGCGCTGCCGGGCGAGGTCCCCCTCATGATCGAACATATGAAGGACAAGGAGGAATACGACCGGTCGCGCGAGTATGTATTCAAGGTAGCGAGTATGTATTCAAGGTAGGGAGTATGTATTCAAGGTAGGGAAGGAGATCGGCGTCGGCTTCCGAGAACCGTACTCGCGGCGATGCCTCGTGGCATGTCGTTCGTGGTGCCCGCGAGGCACCCCTTCCTTCGTCTTGAACGCGGATACCCGGGCGGACGCGCGACGAACGAGGAACTTGCCGCAAACACATATTACGACAAGGAGCAGCCGACTCCGCCGTCCAGCTCGGCCCTCAAGAACCGGGCCGTAATCGATTCTTCGGATTCAATGATCTCCTCCGGTGTCCCGGCCGCGACGAGCCGCCCCCCTTCTTCCGCGGCGCCGGGTCCCAAGTCGATGATATAGTCCGCCTCGCGGAGAATTCGCGGGTTATGCTCGATGACGACGAGCGAGTGCCCCACCGAAAGAAGCGCCTCGAAGCAATCAAGGAGTTGAACGATGTCCGCGAAATGCAGCCCGGTCGTCGGCTCGTCCAATAGGAACAGGCATCGCCCCCTCTTGGCTCCGGAAAGATGGGCCGCCAGCTTCAGCCGTTGCGATTCCCCGCCGCTGAGCGTATTCGCCGGTTGACCCAGCCGGAGATAGTCGAGTCCCACGTCGATCATGCGCTTAAGTCCGTGCTGCGCTTTCCGCCTGCCTCGGAAGAAACCGAACGCCTCGCGGACGGTCATGTCGAGAACCTCGGCGATGTTCCGTCCGCGATAATGGACCGCCAGAATCTCCTTGCGATATCGCCGCCCCTTGCACTCGGGGCACCGCATGTAGACGTCGGCGAGGAACTGCATGTCGATAGGGATGTGCCCGTCCCCGCGGCATCGCTCGCACCTGCCCCCTTCGACGTTGAAACTGAAATGGCTCGCGGAGAGGTTTCGCGTTCGGGCTTCGACCGTGCCGGCGAAAACTGCGCGGATTTCGTCGAAGACTTTGAGATAGGTGGCGGGGTTGGATCGCGGAGTCCTCGCGATCGGCCCCTGACCCACCATTAGAACGTCGTCGATTTGTCCGTCGCCGTAGACGTCGTCGCAGGGCAGCGGCTTGGGGGCGGTTTTATGCAACCGCCGGCAGAGTGCCGGATACAGGGTATCCTGTACGAGCGTGCTCTTGCCGGCCCCGCTCGCCCCCGTAACGCAACATAAGACGCCTAAAGGAAAAGCCACGTTCAAGTCTTGCAGGTTGTTTCCCTTGGCGCCCGTCAGCCGCACCCATCCGTGACACGTCTCGCGGCGGTCGTGCCGCGTGAACCGGCCGCGGCGACCCGCAAGATACTCGCCGGTCAGGCTCGCCTCCGACTCGCACATCCTCTCCACCGAGCCCTGAAACACGAGGTGGCCCCCGCGATCCCCGGCCCCGGGACCGATTTCGACAATTTCGTCGGCCTCGCGGAGAAACGCCTCCTCGTGCTCGACCACGACGACCGTATTGCCCCGGTCGCGAAGTTCCGCGATGGCCGAGAGAAGCCGCCGAATGTCGCCGGGGTGCAAACCAATCGATGGCTCGTCCAATACGAACAGCAGGTTCACGAGGCTGGAACCCAACGCGGAAGTCAACCCAACCCGCCGGGCTTCCCCCCCGCTGAGCGTCCGCAGGGGTCTGTCCAAGGTGAGGTATCCGAGCCCGACCTTCGCGAGATACCGCAGCCGTGAGTCGATCTGTTCGAGCATGAGCCGCGCGGCGCGACGCTCCCAATGCTCCAGCGCAAGAGCGTCGAAAAAACAGATCGCCTCGGTAACTTTCATCGCCCCGACCTCGGCGATATTGATCCCACCCACGCGGATCGCCAACGCGTCATCGCGCAACCGCGTACCGCCGCACTCGCCGCACGTTTGGAGGCTCCGCCAGCGGTTCGCGACGACCGTCGCATGCCGTTTCGATTTCGTGTTCTCCATTGCGCCGAGGAACCCGTTCAACCCGGGAAATCGCTTCTCCGGAACGCCCTCGATGAGTATGCGACGTTGTTTCGCGGTCAACTCGCCGAAGGGGACGTCGACCGGAATCCCCACTTTCGAAGCACCCCGAAGAAGCGTCTCTCGGACGTTCGCGTAGGCGGGGGCATCCCAGGCCGCGATCGCGCCGGCGGCGAGTGTTTTTCGAGGGTTCGGAACGACCAGATCGAGGTCGAGCGTCTGAACCGCACCAATCCCCTCGCACTTGGGACAGGCGCCTAAAGGGCTGCTGAAACTCAGGAGTCTGGGTTCCGGGTCCGGGTAGGAAATGAGGCACCGGCCACACGTGGATGTTCTGGAAAAGCGCAGAAGGTTCCACCATCGCTCGTCAATTTCCCACGGTTCGCCTTCGCGCCCGGCCGCGGGCTCCGCGACGAAGACGGTGCATTCCCCCCCACCGTGGTCGAATGCCGTCTCCACGGAATCGAGCAGACGTGCCTCGGACGAACGATCCAAGAGGACACGGTCGACGACGACCCAGTACGGTCCCTCCGCTCCCGGCGGAAGATCGCTTTCGGAAAGATTGAGCAAACGATCCTTGGCCACGAACCGGAAATAGCCTTGCTTCTTCCATTCGGCGAGCGCCCCGCGGAGTTCCTCGTCGTCCGCGGAAACCGGAAAGGCAATCATGGCTCGGGTGCCCTCGCGGATCGCCGAGAGCCGCTCGACGGTTGACCGCGGAGACTCCGCGCGGACTTCGCGACCACATCCTCGGCAGATGATTCCCCCGATCTTAGCGAAAAGAAGGCGAAGGTAATCGAGGATTTCCGTCGCCGAACCGACGGTGGCCCTTAAGGAGGGGGTTCCATCCTTGCCGGTCACGGCGATCGCCGGCGGAATTCCCTCGATCCGGTCGGCGTCCGGTTTTTCGAGCCGTTCGAGGAACTGCCGCGCATAGGGGGAAAAGCTCTCGATATAGCGACGCTGGCCTTCCGCATAGAGCGTATCGACGGCCAAACTGCTCTTACCGCTCCCGCTGACGCCGCAAAACACGATCATTCGGCGCGTGGGCAAATCCAAGTCGATGTTGCGCAGATTATGAACCCGAACGCCGCGCAGCGAAATCCGTCGATCCGTCATGTCGCCTCGTTGGTGCTATGCATTAAACAAGACCCGGATGGAACCCGCGGCGGTTGGAAACCGCGATTTCTCCCGTCGAATTTCCTTTGCCGTCCGGGCCGCGGTCCATCGTTGACTACCGCGATTCTACATCCCCGGCCGGACCTCGTGCAAGTCTTGCGACTCTTGCCGACTGCAACACCCGCCGTCCAATGCCTTTCGGTTCGGCCGAAACAAATGTCCACAATCACTCAATACCTTTCCTCCGATTGCCGAAACAGATTCTCTCGATCAGAATGGGTCGTTTCGTTCAACGCCTGAAGGAGTAGTTTGGTGCCACGAAGGCATCGGAAATGGAGTGATATTTGTTCAAGGAGATTGCACAACCGGGATCGCGAACCGGAACCTACATCGGTGAGACGGCCGTCGGACGCGGGTTGTTCGCGGCGAGGCCGTTTCGCGCCGGAGAATTCGTCGGATCCGTTGACGGGCGATTCTTGCGCGACGCGCCGAACTATGGATCGGATTATTGTATCGGTCTGGACGATACGACAACACTGGAACCGACCCCACCGTTTTCCCTGCTCAACCACGGTTGCCGGCCCAACTGCGCCGTCTTCTATGACTGTGAGGAGGAAAATGGAAGCGTGGAAGGGTACGACGTCTGGATTGAAACGATCCGCGACTTGGAGCGAGGCGAGGAACTGACGATCGACTACGCCTGGCCCTCCGACGCGGCGATTCCCTGCAAATGCGGAAGCACGCAGTGCCGGGGCTGGATATGCCGCGAGGACGAACTGCACAACCTCCAGCGAACCTCCACGGTGGAAGAATCGGCTCGGGATGTCACGCCCCCCACGGAAGTCGCTTCCGACGAACTCCTGGACCCCCAGAGCAACGTCGGATAGACTGTGAAGTTCGGGAGGGGGCGGTTATTGCGGCCGACGCGGTCCGCCGCCCCCCTCCATGGACTGTGTATTCCCTATATCGAAGGGTACCACGCACTCGCCGGATTCCTCATGAAGATTCTATTTCTGCTCTACACGGCCGTGCTCACGTTTCTCCTTGTCACGAATCGGCCTCAGGATTTCGTGCGGATTTACGGCTGGAGGGCCTTCATCGAGGCCTGGGCCCATCTCATCGCGTTCGGCATTCTCGCGTTCCTGGCGACCCTCGCGCGGACACGTACTCCAGTCTGGTTGATGGCCGCGGCGCTCGTTTTCTACGCCGGAGCGACCGAAGTGCTTCAGGGTTTCACCGCTTCCAGAACACCGGATTGGAAGGATCTGCTGCAAAACCTGATCGGCATTGCCTTGGGAATCGCCGTTGCATGGCCAATCAGCAGATTCTGGCGGAACCTGAACTCAAAAGACCACGACGATGCCTTGCGATAGTCGGGCGGAGGAATCTTCGCTGGGGGACACGAAAAACCCCCCAGACCATCCAAAACTCCTCATTTCCTCGATGCCGCGAAACGGTTCAAGTCGCATTCTCCACTGAACCGACACTATGAGCGCGGAGTACCATGCCGCATGTGGATGCCGTAGGTCGATTTTTCGGAGATATGAAGCGATTTTACTAGGCATGCGAGGTCTGAGAACGGTTCTTTCCTCCTCATCCGAGAAGGCGGTTCGCGCCGTGGGAATCCCCTTCCGAGCGATCGTGATACTCCTGGTATGCGCTTCCCCCGGGTTGGCGGTCGTTCCGGCGACGCGGCAAACCCTTTTATCGCTTCCGTTTTCCTTGCCGGAAGACGAATTGAACCGCCAATATCCGGATGAAATCTTGCTTTTCGTCGCCCTGAACGGGAATCCGAATTGGGACTTCGTCTCTAGAACCACGCCGGACGCCGGCCGATTCGTTTACCGCGCCCGAGTGGACGGTGAATACCAGTTTCTCATCCAAGCCGCATTTCGGGCCGAGGACGGAACTCCTTACACGAGAACGCTCGGCCGTCGCCAGGTTCTGGTTGATACGAGACCACCGCGAGTCCTGCTCAAGGGAGACCGCCGCGCCGGTGGTGAAGTGAGCGTTGCGTGGCAGGTCGAGGATCGTAGCCTCGCGGACGATTCGTTGAAACTGACCTACCGCGTCGGATCCGACGGCCACTGGCAGCCGGTCGCGATCGACCGCGGCGGCGTAATGCGCACCGAGCAGACCGAATCGGGACGCGTGAAGTGGTGGGTGGGCGAGTCGGACCGGACCATCGAAGTCCGTGGAGAATTCACGGATCGCGCCGGCAACTTAGCCGTGTGCCACTGCCAGTTGGAGTCCGGTACCGAGGACCGCGCGGCGCCGATTCAGTCCGTCTCGCGGGTAGGGCAATCGACCCCGACACGTCCAAGCGTGATTCGAAGTCTCGAGTTCGACGTGGAATATGACATAGAAGGAATCCCGCCGGAAGCGGTTCGAGACGTGGAACTGTGGGTAACGCCGGACGAGGGCGCGACCTGGCTACACCTGGCATCGGACCCCGATCGCACCAGCCCGGTGACGGCACGGTTGCAGGCGGAAGGCCGTTACGGTTTTAGAATCGTCGCCAGGGCGGACGAGGGCGAAGCGACATTTGCGCCGGCATCCGGAACGCCGCCGGAATTCCTCGTCGAGATTGACGTGACTCCGCCGGACGTTCGTC
Source organism: uncultured Planctomycetaceae bacterium (assembly GCA_964520785.1). Lineage (GTDB taxonomy): Bacteria > Planctomycetota > Planctomycetia > Pirellulales > Thermoguttaceae > CAZFQG01. The sequence goes on from CAZFQG010000104.1 coordinate 16,406, forward strand.
CGACTTCGGCTCGCCGCGAAGAGGACGGGGCGCTGCGAGTGACATGGGAAGCGACCGATGCGCGGATGGGCGGCGATCCGATCTCTCTCTTCTTCGGCCCATCACCCGCGGGGCCCTGGACGGAGCTGGTGACTCGGCACCCGAATACGGGCGTTTTCTCGTGCCCATCGGGGCCTCGGACGAATGAAGCAGTCTTCTTACGGATCGAGGCGACCGATGAGGCGGGAAACGTTGGTTCTTGCGTCGCGGATCACCCCATTCCATTCGAGATCGCGCCCCCGACGGCCCGAATTCGTTCTATTCGTCCACTCGAACGAGCGACTGCGCGTTCCGGCCAAACTCCCTCACATCGTTAGGTTATCCCATGAAACGCCGGCTCCTCGACCGTATGAAGGAGGCCCGGCCGCGATCGGCGGCGGGGAATTCCACTGCCGCCCGGGTGGCGAGTTTCGTCGAGTACGCCGCGAACGAATGCCATTTGGCCGAGAACACGGTTTCCGCCTACCGGCGCGACCTCCGGCGATTCACGACGTGGTGCGCGACCCGAAACGTGGCCTCGCTTTCGGTCAAGGACTTGGCCGACTATGCCAATTGGCTGCACTCGCACGCGTTCGCCCCGGCCACGATCGCGCGGCACCTGGCATCGCTGAAGGTGTTCTTCCGATACTTGCAGCTCGAGGGAGTTCTCCGGGAAAACCTCGCCGAGCTTCTCGGTAGCCAGAAGCTTTGGGAGCGCGTCCCGAAGATACTCACGCCGGACCAAGTGGGGCGCCTTTTCGAGAGCCCCAAGCCGTACGATCCCCTCTGGCGGCGCGATCGGGCCCTGCTGGAATTGCTTTACGCCACCGGATGCCGCGCGTCCGAGGTCTCGAACATGCAAAGGGTGGACGCCCACCTCGATCTCGGTCAGTGCGTCTGCCGCGGCAAGGGAGACAAACAGAGGATCGTCCTCCTCGGTGCGCGGGCCAAGGCGGCCGTCGAGGCTTATTTGGAGCATGAACGTCCGGTATCGGCCGAAAAGCGGCCCGACGATCCCCCTTGGTTGTTCCTGTCGTACCGTGGCCGACGCCTGCGCCGAGAACGGATATGGGAACTTCTCAAACGATACGCGTCGCGGGTGGGCGCGCCGAAAGACATCAGTCCTCATACCCTCCGACACAGTTTCGCGACGCACCTTCTCGCGGGGGGCGCAGACCTGCGCCAGGTTCAGGAAATGCTCGGGCACGCCAGCATCGCGACGACTCAGATCTACACCCATGTCGACCCCACGCGGCTCAAGGCGATCCACAAGCGATTTCACCCTCGCGGGTAGCGGACAGTACCGACCTGGACATCATCCGCGCGGCCTGGGGGCAAACCGTCAGCGGCGGCGCGCCGGACGGCCCCATTCGATTGCGGCTGGCGGCCCCCCCAAGTCCGGTGAACCGCCTCGATGAATCGCCGGAACAAATGGTCAATTCGAGGGGAATCTACTGGTTTTTCCGGTCAAACGGTTGAAAACCGCCGGTCGTTTGATTCCAATGCGGTGCATAGAGTACCGAGTTTCATTTTTTCCAACAAGAAGGAGACCGAACATGCACAAGTTTTTTGCGGTGCTTACCCTCGTCCTCTGTGCGGCATCGCCCGCGTTTGCCGATTTGGAGGTTTATCTTCCACTCGACGGCAATCTGAACGACGCAAGCGGCAACGGGCGTAATGGAACCTTGATCAACGGACCGAACGGAACGAATGCCTTCACGGCGGCGCAGGTCGGCCAGGGGTTGGATCTCGGGATGATCGACGAGAGCAGGGAGTTTCTGGAAGCGACCAAGACCGGCGGCGACTACGTCGCGATCAACTACACCCTGCCGGATACCGGCACGATCGCGCTTTGGTACCAGAAGTTCCCGGATTTCCCCTACCATTTCGAAAGCATCTGGGACGTCAGCGGCTCGTCCAGCAAACCATGGGACAACTGGGAATGCTGGATTGACAGGGGCAGTACGTCGACTCTCTGGCATCGGGGAGCGGATGGTGAAGACGGACGATGGGGCCAGGCGGAGGTAAAGGTCAGACTGAATGAACTCTATCCCGGCGACTATCTGGGGCGCTGGTACCACATCGCGGTCACCTGGGAAAAGACCTCGGCCGATCGGATGGCTATGGACATGTACGTCGACGGGGAACTGGTCGACGACAACCCGACCGCCTGGTGGCAGGCGCCGGGCCACACTTTCTATCTCGGCGGCGGCAACGACGGAAACACGTACGGCGTCGGTGTCTGGGATGAAGTGGCCATCTGGTCCACGCGTCTGGATTCCGGACAGATTTCGAATGTCTACAACGACGGCGTTCTTGCGTGGAACTTGGCCGGGCTCCCCGGGGATCTCAACGGCGACGGATTCGTCAATAGTACCGACCTGGACATCATCCGCGCGGCCTGGGGGCAAACCGTCAGCGGCGGCGCGCCGGACGGCGATCCCACCGGCGACGGCATCGTCAACAGCGCGGACTTGGACGTCGTCCGCGCCAACTGGGGAAGAACGGCGGCGGCGGCCGTCCCGGAACCGACCGCACTCCTGCTGCTCCTTGCCGCTTGCGGAGCCGGTCTCTTTGCCCGGCGGATTCGGTAAGCCCTTACTTCGCTTCCTCGAGTAATCTTGGATAACGGTAGTAGGTCTGGAGAACGAGAGTGACGGACACCGTGGAATAGAGCCGCCCGCCCATGTTGCCGTATAGGTAATGCCGGTAGTGCCAACTCCCTTTCTCCGGGCCTTCCGTTTCTTGTTCCGGGAGGACTTTTTCCAGGTAGGCCTGATTCCAGTCCTCCCAATCCTTTCCCCCCAATTGAAACAGCAGTTGGGAGAGAGTCACGCTCGTTTCCGGGTCTTCCAATGCCCAACCCTCCTCACGGAATCGGGAGATTCCCTTCATGAGGGCCGCGTTGTCCGGTTTGCACCCAAGAAGCAGGCGAAGGTACAACCCGGCGGCGTCATGCCGGCTGCCTTCCGCGGAATCGTCCCTCTTCGGGTGGTACCGGCTGCCGCCATCATACTGCACGGAGTCCAGAAACCGTGTCGTGCGCCGCTGGACGTCCTGAGTCAGAAACCCCCCGACGAACAGGAATCTGATTTGCGAGAGCGTAACGTGGAGATCTCCGGGGCGCCGGATTTGGTATCCGTTCCATCCACCGCCGGCCGTGTCTTCCGCGGCAAGCGAGAATGCCGCCAATTGCTGGACGATCGGCTGGAGCCGTTTGTCGCCGCTGAGGGCCAAGGTTTCCGTGAAGGCAAGCGCTCCGAGCGGATGCGTACTTGCCATTTCCCCCCCCTTCCAGAGTGAACCGCCGATCGGCCTGCCGCGGACCTTCTCCGGTTTGATCGCCGCTCCGAGGAAGTCAAGACCGCGAGCGACGACCGCCTTGTACTCTCCGGACCGGTGCGTGTTTCCCGTCGCCAAAAACGGTAGAAGTGCCATCGCCGTCGCGGCGTTTCTCGCGTCGCGGCGGTTTCCGGTATCGGTGGCTTTGCCCTTACGCTCCGGGTGTAGACCATGATCGAAGTTCCACCCCCCGTCCGAAAATTGGACCGCGGCGAGCCACTGCAGCGCCTGCTGGACCGCCCTTTCCGACTCGACGGTTCCCCCGAACCGTTTGAGCAGGCCAGCGCGGTACCGGTCGTCTCGCCACTCGGCCAGCGTAGCCCGCTTCGGCAAGGGGAGTTTCTTCTGATCGACGACTTGGGCGACCTTATCGCGCAGGAGTCTGGCTCGCGGGAGGAATTCCTTACCGGCTTCCTTCTGCGAAAGCGCGTACAAAGCGACCGAGAGCCGCTTGGCGTCTTCGTGCCGCCCTTCATCCAGGAGCAACTGCAGGACCTTTTCCTCGATGAGGAAAACGCAAGCCGCCGCCTGTTCTCGCTGAAACACTTTCGAAGCGCACTCCACTAGCATATCCAACGTCAGACTCTCGGCGTCGCACTCAAAGGTTCCGCCCAGCCTGTTCACCGCCTCGATCATTCCCTCGACGTCTCCCGAATCCCGGGATTCCCGAGCCGCCGCCTCGAGAAGAACGTAGTAGTCCTCCGGCGTGTCGGACACCCTTCTGGCCGCCTCCAGGAGTGACTTGGCCACTTTCTGCTTCTCGGGGAGCGTCCGTCCGCGGCTCAATTCGTACGGTTCGAGAAGCCTCTCTTTCACCGCCGCGACCGTTGTCTCGTCCGGAACCGGAAGAAGCGAGTTGGGAACCGGAGCGTCCGGAGCGAGAGGTTTGACCCGGCCGGTCAGGGCGTCGTCGGGAACCGTCGGCGTCTTCCAGGCTCGCACCGTCGCGTCCATCGAGAGCGAAAACACGGTTTTTCCGTCCGGCGAAAACCCGACCGCCGTCACGGGACCCTCGTGGCCGACGAGTTGTCCCCATGGCCGCCCCTCGGTGCATTGCCACAAGCGGACGGAGGAGTCGCCGCCGCAAACCGCGCCCAGTGCGGACTGCTCGTGTACCGCGATTCCTTGGAGGGGTTTCTGGCCCGGCGCGAACGGCCCCAAAACGAAACGGGGCTGCGGATGGAAAACGGTGATCGCTCCGTCTTCGGTTCCGGCGAGAATGAGATTCTCGCGCGCCGCCGCAATGGCGCGAACCGCGCCGCGACCGGTGTGAAGCAGCTCTTTCTTCGAATCATCATGGACGTCAAAGGCGAGGATGTCGCCGTCGTCCAACCCGGCGACCACGACGTCACGACGTGCGAAGAATGTCAGCGACCGGGCGACTTTTCCGTCGAGTTCCATCGAGCGTATCGGCTTCGCTTCCGGCACGTTCCATATCCGGATCGCTTTTCCTTCCGCGTCCAAGGAGACGAGAACCCGCCCCAGCCGGTTAAACGCCAAGCCGACCACCGCCGGACCATCTCCGACGAACCGGCAGACCTCTTTCTCCGAAAGAAGGTTCCAAACGCGAATCGACCCGTCCGCGCCGCCCAGGGCGACGAACCGCCCACTCGGACCGAACTCGACCGCGGTAGCGCCTTCGACACGGATCAGCTCGTTCAATCTCGCGACCAGTTCCCCGAGCCTCGCCGAAACGGGCTCGGCGTCGCCTTTCGCCGCCGCGAAGAACCGCGCCGGGGCCGGCCGGGACCCACTGCCCGCGATCGCCAAAATCGCATAGCTCGGATTGACGGCCATTGTTTCCGATTCGTCTTGAAGCCGGACGAGAACCCCCTCGTCCGGCCTGGAAGCGTGAAACCAACGGGCTCCCTCGAACAAATCGGACAGCGAGGCCTCCACCGGGCCTTCAGGGACCCGATCCGTTGCCGCCTCGATCTCTGGGGGCTCGACGTCCGGAGCCCCGCCCGCGATCTCCCCGGGGACCGTGGACTCTTCCCCAGCGGGGTTTTCCGGGGACGGCTCGCGCGGAACGCCGGAATTCGGATTTCCCGCGGATTCCTTCGGCCGATTCTCTTTGCGAGACTCGTGGGGGTCGGTCTTCCGAGCGGATTCGGGAGGAACGGGTAGTCCCTTCGCGGAAGGAAACATCGCTCGAAGCGTGAATAGAACGGCCGCCAGAAGGAGGAGAAGGGCGACCGTGCCTACGACGGTCCCGAGAACGACCCGTCGTCCGCGCCGCGCCGAACCGCGAGGAGGCGGCGCTAAAACGTTCGGCAGGGGTTCTTCGAACTCCGGTTCCGCGTCCTCCTCCATCGCCTCTCGCAGCCGACGGTCA
>CAZFQG010000105.1:0-21990 GCA_964520785.1 uncultured Planctomycetaceae bacterium
CCAACTTGGAGACCTCCCCGAGCCACAATTCACCCACGAATTCTGGTGAGGAGGCCTTTTTCGAAAGGAGTACGCAATGCGCGTCAAGCAATGTCTTTTGGTCTTGTGGTGTGTTTTCGCGGCGGCGGGTTCCGCGCGGGCCGGTTATTCCGACGTGATCCTCGCGGATTCGCCGATCGCGTACTATTCGTTCGATACCGCCGGGAATTACGTCGTCGAGGACGACAGTGGAAACGGCCGTGTCGGGGGATTCGTCGAGGGAGTCACCACGGGAACGGAACCGGCGACGGAGCTGATCGGGGGGACGTCGGTCGAGTTCGACGGAGCCACGGGAAAGATTCAGCTCGATGGCCTGTTTGGCGGACCCGAGGTAAGCGCCCAGACGGTCGAGGCATGGATCAAGCCGTACACTCTCGATCCGGACTTCCAATGCATCGTCTCGGCGACAAGCACGGAATACACGCACCTGATGGTCACGAACGCCTCCACGGCCGACCCTCCCTGGTACTGTCCCCCCGGCACGATCCGCGCGGCTTGGTACTGCGACGGCCGGACAGCCAGCATCGTCGACAGCGACGCGGTCATTCCGCTAAATGAATGGTCCCACGTCGTGACGGTCGTCGATTCGAGCGGAAAGACGGAAGTCTATATCAACGGCACGGCCGCCTTCCACACGGTTTGGGGAACGCCGGAAGCACCTTTCAATTCGATCATTGCGCCGAATACGCTCTACATCGGAGCAGGGTGGCAAGGCGGTCGATTCTTCAGCGGAATGATCGACGAAGTGGCGATTTACGACAAGGCATTGACGGAATCCCAAATTGCCGCTCATTATGCCGCCGCGACGGGAGGCGTCGTCGAACCCCTGGCGGGCGATCTTAATGGAGATGGCGTCGTAAGTGGGGCCGACTTGGACCTGGTCCGCGCCAACTGGGGGCGGACCGACGCCGCGGGCCTCGCGGAAGGAGACGCAACCGGCGACGGCATCGTCGGCGGCGCCGATTTGGACGTCGTCCGCGCGAACTGGGGCGCGACGGCGGCCGCGGCGGTCCCCGAACCCGGCGTTACCGTCATTCTCCTGTTTGGTCTGGCGATGCTCATCCGGCGGCCCCAAAGTGATTGATTGCGCCCGCCTCGCGGTCCTTCGCCACGTTTACTCGGAAAAGGTCGCGCTTAGTTCGGTCGCGTTTGCCTCCGGCTCCGATCTCACTCCCTTGTGAGACCATTCCTTTTCGCCGTCCGGGTCGAACACCTTGACGGTATAGACGCCTTCCCTAAACACCTTCGGCCGGAACATGGTTTCGCCCTGTTTCAGGCGGATGCTGTATATCCGCTCACCGTTCGATTCGTCGACGACCTGCACGACCGGCATGTCGAGCCCACGGATCGAAAGCGCCGGGAGCCATGCCGCCGCTTTGCGGCCGTAGTTGTCGCGCTGGTCGCACGTGATGGGCCAGCCGAACCACGGCTTCGCCCCCTCCGCCGCCGGGTCGATCCCCCGCGGCCAGTTCTCGAACGTGATCTTCCGCGTCTTCTTATCAAGCCGCACGATGCTGTATCCCGGCACCCGCTCGTACATCGCCTTGGGTTCCTTCCGCGATTTCCGCGGATTGGCGACGGCGTGGACGGTGATCCGGTTCCCGAACGCGTCGAGGAATTCCCCGGTGTATTCCGGAGCACCCGGCAGGCGGTTCTCGCCCGGCGCCGGCGGCCACCACCGCCGCGGCCAACAACAGGCAATCGCGGGCGAGCAGATGGCGAACGGCCCGTCGCCGTGTTCGTCGATGCCGTACTGGACGGTGCTCGCCAGGTGCTGATCGCCGGCGAGGTGGATGGCGAATCCCTTGCGGATCACGCGCAGCGCGTTATTCCGGGGCGTTTGCGGCCAGCCGTTGCTGTCCGCGTCGGCCACGATCTTATCCGTCGTGATGACCTCGTCCGCCTCGGGGATCCGCATGGTCGGGACGACGGAATCGTTGTTCGCCTCCTTCGGAAGCGTGGCCAGATTGCAGAAAAGCGTCTGCGAAAGGAGGACCTTCAGTTGCGCATGCGAGGACCAGTCGTGGGCCCACTCTTCGAGGAACCGCAGTTGCCGCTCGCCCAAGAGGACCGCCCCGGGGACGTCCGCCTGTTTCGCCGGGTCGAAATCGGGATTGAGGAACCAGCCGTTGACGCACTCTCCCCCTTCACACATCACGCTGGGGGACGACTTGAACATCCGGTCCGAAATGATGGCGAAGCTGACGCCGCCATGGACGAGATCGGTAAAGTAAACCGTGATTCCTTGTTCAATCGGCTCCGGATCGACCGGATCGGGGAGGTGGCTCGTCTGCGTGGCGTGAACCGCGTTGACCATCAGCGGCGGCTGGACATACCCGCCGTTGTCCTGCAATCGCCGAAAAGGTCCCTCGTGCGCGTCACGGCCGCCTGCCCCCCACAAGTTGCCGTGGTAGACGTCGTGATCGTCCGGGGTGCAGACGGTCGGCCGGTCTTTCGTAACGTCCCGAAAACTCCAGCAATGGCAAAGCCAATGATAAAGGTAATCGAGGCACGAGGTCTCCGCCGGCGTTCGGACGATTCCCGCCAGGCCGCTTTCATATATCTGATCCCCCGCGAAGAACAGAAAGTCCGGATCGTGCTTCTTGACCGCGTCGGCCACTTCGGCATGGGGGAACCAGTAGCCCATCTCGTTCCACTGGTTCGCCCCGGCGGCCGAGATGTGCTCGCAGGAAAGCGAGCCGATCACCAGTTCATCCTTGTCGAGCGGTTCCTGGCGGATCGTTCCCTCGTAGGTGTAGGTCGTCGTTTCTCCCTCGGGTCCCGACTTGAGATCATACACGACCCGGTACGGGACGTCCCGATCCGCCGCGTAGTCTTCCACGCGAAACGGCAGGATAAAGCTGTGCGGCCGCCACTTCGACGTCGCGGCGGTCGTCCAATTGCCTTGGGCGTCCTGGAACTCGAGCCTCCCTTCCGCCGTGTCCCCCTCGCCCAAGGCGGGCATCTGCGCCGTCAGCTTCAATATCCCCCGGCTAAGCGTGTAATGCACGGCCCAGACCGGACCGAACCGGCGGCTTTCGTCGAAGACGATCTTGTCTCCCGTGACGTTCCAGTCGACGAACCAGAACCCCTTGCCGTTCTCCGCCGGGGAACCGCTGGAAACGAGCGCCATATTGCCGTCCACCAGCGACGGTTCGACGCCTCCGATTACCGCGCGGTTGATCAGCGCGCCAGTCTTGGCGTCGAAGACGCCGAGCGAAACGCGGTACAGTGGCCCGTCCGGCAGCACGTCCAATTCAAGCCGCATTGCTTGGGGCATCGTCTTGTCGAACCCCGGCCCTTGCCGGTTCGTCGCTTGGAAAAGACGCCTCCCCTGCGCGTTATTGTCGGCGAAGAAGACCCGGCCGAACCGGTCCGCGCCGGCGAGCAACCCGCCATCCGGCCGGGGCCATTGATGGCACAGCGCGCTGATCCGGTAATCGATGCCGGGACCGCCGACGCCGATCAAGAACCCGACGCAAGGCCCCCCGTCAAACCGCTTGGGCTCTTCCTCCGGCGCCGCCTCGACCGGTGGGGCCGTCTTGTCCTCGTTCAAAATGGGCCCCGTGAACACGCTCACCCGATATCCGGCCTCGGCCTCTCCGGCATAGCCGCTAAGCAGGTGCATCGTCCGGACCGGCCGGTCCTTCTCGCCGCAAATGCATTCCAGACATCCGTTGCGGACCTGCCAATCGAACAGCCGGTTTCCGAAGTAGTCCGGCCCCGGCCAATGGCGCCTCACTCCGGTGGGGAACACGCTCTTGAATTCAGTCGGCTTCCGCTTCGCCTCCAGGGCGGCCGCGGTCTCCTTCAATACGAAATCGATAATCGGGGTCGGGTCTTCCAGCCCGTGCGGATGATGGCCGCAATTCGGCTTGACGATCACGTGAATCCGTCCTCCCAGGGCCAGAAACCGCTGCTCCAGGATGCGGGTGTTCTCGTTGATCGGCACGACCTCGTCCGCGCCTCCGCAGACGCAGAATATGGGAATGCCGGCCTTGGCGATCGGCTCGAGTCGGTCGATGGGGTTTCCCTTGAATTCGGCGAGTTGCTCCCGGGTGATGCCCCACGCCTTCAAGCAATCTTCTTCGACGGTAGGGCTTCCGCTCCCTTGCCCCATGCCAAAGGGCCAGCTCTTGATATCGCAGACCGGCGCGTCGGCATAGATGCAGGCCACCTTGTCGGGATTTTCCGAAGCCCAATTGAAGACGAAAAGCCCCCCTCGGCTAAGTCCTTCCAGGGCCGCCTTCTTCGCCAGTCCATGTTCGTTTACCAGAAAATCGTAAAACGAACTCCATCGAGCCATCGCCTCTGGTCCACCGAACAGGTTGGCCGTGTCGAGATGGACGAGGTGGAACCCCTTCTCCAACAGCGCTAGATCGACTTCCGGCTTGTGGCCGAAGAACCGGGCGCGCCAGATCCAGGGATTCCCCTCGGCGGCCTGCTTCGGCACGACGACGATGGCCGGTTTCCCGTCGAAAGAAAAGTCGTAACGCTCGAATCCGCCGAAGTCGGACTTCGCGCCGGGGAAAGAAGCCTCTACGGCATGGATGAAGGCCAATACGACCAACGCGAACGCGAACGGAAAAACAGAAGCGTGCTGTAAACGAGACATGAAAACGGTCTCCCTGGTGGAGTTCGTGGATATTGATGACAGGCAGGGCACGATACAAACGGCGACTGGCCCTTCCACCTCCCCGGCTCGCAACGGACCCGCAACGGAATTGTAACCGAGGTTACCGGCGACTAAAGCGTTCTTCCTCTCGTGCGTCCCGGGGTTTACTGAACGGCTCCTCTCGTCACTTCGTGCGGTTGGTGCATGTTGGTGGGGTTGGCATTCCTTTTACGCGGAGTGTGCCTCGGCGGGGTTGCTCGCTCCGAGCCGAATCTCCAGTCTGTCCAGCCACCTCGGCAAGCGCCCGACGTACAAGCAAGCACCGGCGATGAGCCAACCGACGGCCACGCCGCAAAGGGTATCGCTGAGGAAATGGGCGCCCGATTGAATCCGCTGGCAGGCCACGACGGCGGCCAGAACCCCGAAGAGGATTCGGCCTCGGGGGTACAAAGCCGCCAAGCCGACGGCAAAGCCCACGGCCGTCGCGGTGTGGGCCGAGGGGAATCCCTGATGTACCGGCGAGATCGTCAGTTGGGGGAACCACTCGACGAAGGTAGTCATCACGCCTCCGTCGAACTCGAAGTGGCGCGGCCGGGTCCGCGTCAGCAGCAATTTAACCGCGTTGGCCGCCATCCCGGAACCGTAAGCACAGAGCAACACTCGCGGCAGGGCATACCGCCGGGGGGGATCGAGAACGAAAACGACGATCGCGATCATGGCGACGCCCAGACCGTGTCCAAACATCTCGCCGAAAGTGATAAGGTCATTGATGTCGCCCGGCAATTTAGCGTTCAGGCATGCTTGAGACAGCGGCAAATCGAGGGGCAATGCGGCCGCCGCCAGAAGAACGAGGCACGCCGGAACGAGAAGGTAATGAAACAATCGCCGCCGCGCGGAATCGTCATAGGCTCGGTATGCCAGTGGAATCCCTTCAAGGGCGGCGGATTCCGGATTGCGGGATTCCGAGTTGGGTCTGTATCTCATCATGCAGCGTATTTTGACGGACTTTCCAATGTGGGACAAGATGCATTCGGCGATTCCGTTCTCGATACTCCTGCAAACGGAGACCAACGGAAACAGTATTGCTCTTAATCGCTCTTAAATGAGCATCAATCGCAGCACCGACTACTTGCGAACAATGCGCTCAGTCCGGGAAGCCGTCGTTGGGTAATTGACTTCATCGGTTATTTCGTGCTGAAGGGGCGTATAGCCCCCTCTTTGTAGGATCTGTTTTCTTGGGGCCGAACTGACGGAACGGGATTCCTCTTTGAAGGGATGCGGGTTTCACTTGACGCACCTCCGTGCGTTTTTGACTTTTCGACGCGGGTCGAAAATAATGGGGGTGTGATATTCAACCCAGCGATGGTGCCATGCCAAGAACCTCTTCGTTTTCCCCCTTCAGACTCGCCTTCCTGACGGCTGCCGCCGTCTTCTTCGGTTTCGTTGCGGGCTGCCGCCCGCCTGAACCGGCCGAATTCCGTTTGAACCTCGAGGGGCGCAAAGCGGAAGAAATCCGAGAGCGAGAAAAGGAGGCGATCCGCGAGACGCTAAAGCGGCTTTTCGGAACGCCGGATTCCCCTCGAATTCCGGCTGGGACCATGCTGGACGAGGGGTTGCTTGCCCATGCCGCCGGTCCCTACGTCGAAAAGAACGGAACCTCCATCTCCGGGTTGTTTCGCCGCTATTGCGCCGAATGCCACGGTATTTCCGGGGATGGAGCGGGAAATCGCGCCGGCTCGCTATATCCCTATCCGCGCGATTACCGGCTCGGCGTCTTCAAATATACCTCCACGCATTCCGGCGGAAAGCCGTCAGACGCCGACCTCGCGCGGATTCTTGAAAACGGCGCTGTGGGTACCGCGATGCCCTCGTTCGCGGAATTGGACTCCGCCGTGGGGCGCGCCTTGCTCGAGTACGTCAAGTACCTCGCGATCCGCGGCGAAACGGAGCACTACCTCGTTCGCTTGGTCATCGATGAAAATGAGTACCTCCCGTTGGACATGAGAATCGTCGAGGAAGAGGGACTTTTTCCGGTCCTGTCCCTTTGGGAGATGGCGCCCGGCATGGTAGTGCCTCCGCCGGAGCCGATTGACCCGAACGACGTGGGTCGCATGTCCGAATCGATCGCCGCCGGGGCGCGTCTCTATCTCGATCCGAAGGCGGATTGCGTTCGTTGCCACGCGGAGGACGGCTCCGGAGAGGGGGAAGAAACGGAACTCATTGACGATTGGAACAAGCCGAAAAAGGGGGTAACTCCGGAGAGGACGGCGGCTCTTGCCCCATTGTTCCGGCTTCCGCTTCAGGAACTCAAGCCGCGGAATTTCCGGGACGGCGTATTCCAGGGCGGCTCACGGACGGAAGATATGTTCTGGCGAATTCATGTCGGCATTAAAGGGACGCCCATGCCGGGGATCGGCGCGGCGCCCGGGGTACAGGGCGTGTTCAACGACGAAGAGATTCGCGACCTGGCGAATTACGTTCTTTCCCTGTCCCGCGAGTAGGACCGGCCCCTCACGAGACCGAAAGAAAAGCGGCCGCGGAAAGGCCGCGGCCGCGAGAGGAAATCGAAATTGGGGGAGGTTCCGGAAAACGAACAACTCAAGCGAGAATCTTATTCGCTCTTCTCTTCGGGTACTTCCCCGGTGTTCGCCGGCTCTTCGTCGGTGGTTCCTTCCCTTTCGGAACTCGGCATGGAGAACAGGGGGGCTCCGGAGTCGCCGCCGATGCCACCCTTGAGCTGACTTTCGGGAATACCGCGGGCCGACCGCGTCTCCTCGGCGCCCGCCGCCACCTCGGCCGTCTCCTCGGCTACCTCGGCCCACTCGACCCGTTTCCGGGAAAGACCGATCTTGCGCTCGTCGGCGTCCACGCGGAGGACCTTCACCTCGATCTCCTCGCCCACCTTGACGATGTCTTCGGGGTTATCCACCTTGTGATCGGCCAACTCCGAAATGTGCAACAGACCTTCCAGCCCGTCCTCCAGCCCGACGAATACGCCGAAGTTCGTGATCTTCGTGACCTTTCCTTTGACGACCTGGCCGAGTTCGTACTTGGTCGGGATGTCCGACGCCCATGGGTCTTCGTTGAGTTGCTTCAGACCCAGGGCGATCCGCCGCCGGTCCTGGTCGATATCCAAAACGCGGCAACGGATATTCTGTTCTTTTTCCACCACCTCGCTCGGATGGCTGATCTTTCGCGTCCACGACATGTCGGAGACGTGCAGAAGTCCGTCGATCCCTTCTTCCAGTTCGATGAAGGCACCATAGTTGGTGAGGTTGCGGACCGTTCCCTCGACGACGGAACCGACTGGATAGCGGTCCAGAACGAGGTCCCAGGGGTTTTCCTGAGTCTGCTTGATTCCCAGTGAGATTTCCTGTTTCTCACGGTTGATCGCCAGGACGACGACGTCGATCTCATCGTCGACCTGGACCAGATCGCTCGGGTGTCCGATTCGCTTCGTCCACGACATCTCGCTGATGTGTACCAGGCCTTCGATCCCCTCTTCGAGCTTCACGAACGCTCCGTAACTCATCACGTTGACTACGGACCCGCGGATCTTCGATCCGACCGGATATTTCTCCTCGACGGTCTCCCAGGGACTGGGCATCATCTGCTTCAGCCCCAACGCGATCTTTTCCTTTTCGCGGTCCACCGCGAGAACCATCACCTCGATCTCCTGATCGATGGCGACTATCTCGGACGGATGGCTGATTCGTCCCCAGCTCATATCCGTGATATGCAGGAGGCCGTCGATTCCGCCAAGGTCCACGAATGCGCCGAATTCGGCGATGTTCTTGACGATGCCCTTGCGCTTTTCACCCTTCTCCAACTCGTCAAGCAACTGGGCCTTCTTCTCGGCACGCTCCGATTCAATCAGAGAACGCCTGCTGACGACGATGTTCCGCCGCGGTTCGTCGATCTTCAGAACGATGCATTGGATCGTCCGGCCGATGTAGTCCCCAATGTCCGCCGGGCGGCGGATGTCCACCTGAGACGCCGGAAGAAAGACGTTCACCCCAATGTCGACCAAAAGGCCGCCTTTAATCTTGCGCGTCACCACGCCGGTCACGACGTCACCCTCGTGAACCGAGTCGCGAACCCGATTCCAGGCCTCAATCTTCTCGGCCTTGCGCTTGCTCAACGCGATCATCCCGCGCGTATCATCAGGTCGACCTTCCGAATCCTCCAGGTCCTCGATGAGCACCTTAATAATTTCACCCGGTTGGGGGGGTTCTTCGGTGGCATCCCACTCATCGCGGGGAATGATACCCTCGCTCTTGTAGCCCACGTCGACCAGGACGAAGTCACTGTCAACGCGGAGAATCCGTCCCTCGACCGGCTGATTGACGATCAGTTCCTGACCACCCCCCCAATCGATGTCTTCCTCCGTCTGGCCCTCCAGCGCTAAAGCGAGTTCTTGTTCCCACTGGTCTTCGTTCAGATCCAGTCCTCGGATTAGGTTTCGATCAACCATAAACAACCATGAAATCCTGACATGAGCGGCGCGGAAAAAAAACTGACCCGCGGATATCCGGAGTCGATTCGTCTCGCACCACCCAATGACAAAAGTAGAAAAAACGAACAATCACCAAATCGGCCCCCCAACGTGAGGGGCTACCTCGGCATGGTGAACCCCTAATAATATCATTCCTCACTGGAGAAGACAATTGGTTCAATCGGAAACTTTTGTAAAATCGGGGAGTCTCTCGTCGAAAAATAACAAGAATTGTTGTTTCTTATGGCCCAACTGCTTTGCCGAAGGCTGGATGCGCTCGGAGTTCCGCATGAAGTTCGCGAATCCGTCGCTCCACCTCGGCCGCCAACGCGGCCTCATCCATATCCCCGATCTCCTCCGGAAGAAGGGGTTCTCCATAGGCTATGAATACTCTTCCCGGTCGCGGAAGAGAACACCGGCGCGGCCAACATGCGAACGCCCCTTCGATTGCTGCGGGCTGGATCGTGGCCCCCGAGCGCTGGGCCATTCGGGCGATTCCCCCTTTGAATTCGTGAATCTCTCCGTCCGGCGTTCGCGTTCCTTCGGGAAAGGCCATGATCGCTTCCCCCGCCTTCAGTCGGCGAAGACTCTCCTTATACCCGCTAACACTGGAATCACGGTTGAGAGGAAATGCGCCCAAGGATTCGATCAATAGTGCCATGGGCTTCAACCTGAACAGGCTGTCGCGGGCCATGTACGAGAGTCGCCTCGGATAGGTACATCCGATCAGCGGCGGATCCAGATGGCTTTGGTGATTCGACGCGACGATAATCGAGCCTTCGGTCGCGCACCGATCGAGTCCGAAGGCGCGAAGCCCGAACACGCCGATCGATCCGAGTTGGATCAGTTTCTTCAAGCAGGAATACCAGGCGCGGAAGCCGGGTCGGTTATTTATGCTCGACATTAATGGAAAACAAGGAAACGGAAGATGGCTTTTTCGGTTACCAAGGCTCGCGATTGGCGGCAGGTCCCGGAGGCAGTCGGGGTCGGGTTCCCCTTTCTACACCGAATCCGGCAGCCGGTACTCTCGCCGTTGTTCCCGTTCCAGGTAGTCGTTTGCTTCTGGGTCGTTCTGGAATCGCTCCGCGTCCGGATCCCACTGGAGTCTCCGGCCGGTCCACCTGGCGATGTTCGCCAGATGGCACACCGTCACGGACCGGTGGGAGACGGCGACTTCGGCAATCGGCGTGCCGCGCGACTTGATGCAGTTGATCCAGTCCTCCAAGTGTTCCGGCAGCCGGGTCTCGGCGACGGCCGCGTTGAAGCCCGATTCCTCCAGCAAACCGCCCGGATTGGCGTTGACCTCGTCGCGCGCGACGACCACTTTCCCCCTGTCGGTAATGAAAGTTCCCCCGGCACCGGTTCCATTGTCCAGGGTAACGCGCACCCCGTTGGCATATTTGTAGAAGACGCGGCGGCCCTCGCTGGTGGCCTTGTCACCGGCCTCACGTGACTGTGGGCGGTCGTAAGTCGGCGGTTCGAGCTTGTTCCCTTCCGCCCAGATTTCGACGGGACCGGTCTCGTCCATTCCCAATGCGCACTGAATCTGATCCAGGCCGTGCGCGCCCCAACCGGTCATCTCGCCGCCGGAGTAAGGCGTGAACGAAAGCCAGCCCGGGTTGGCACGGCAGGGGAAAAGATCGGGATGGAACCCTCTGAATTCCGTTTGACCGCACCAGGCATCCCAATCGAGGGACGTCGGAGCGTCGACTTCCGGCAAGGCGCAGTTCCAAGGGCTGGGATAGTTGTTGCCAATCACCTCCAAGACCTTGCCGAATCGCCCTTCTCGGAGAAAACGACAGGCCACGTCGTTCTTCGCGTAACTCCGCTGCTGCGTTCCGGCTTGGCAAACTCGCTTGTACTTCCGGGCCGCGTCGACCATGGCTCGTCCCTCGCGAACCGTTAGGCTCAGCGGCTTCTCGCAGTAAACGTCTTTCTCCGCCTGGCAGGCATGGATGAAGGGGAGCGCATGCCAGTGATCGGGTGTCGCGATAACGACGGCGTCGATTTCCTCCAATTCGAGCAACCTGCGGTAGTCGCCAAAGGCATGCGGCGTCCGGAGACGCTGGGCCACTTGCTTTGCACGGTCGAGATAGACGTCCGCGGTGGCACGGATTACCGCGTCCTTCGGGAGACCGAAGAGTTGTCCGCCGCGGCGCCCGACGCCGATGTACCCGATACCCACGCGGTCATTCGGGCCGGGCGAGTCGCCGGCGGCCAATGCCGTTCGAGGGATGATGGTTGGCATGGCCGCGGCGCCGAGAACCGGGATTGTTTCCTTTAAGAACCGCCGGCGCGTTCGCGTACCGAGACGTCTCATGACTCTGCTCTCCACATAATAACACCAGGAATTGGCAAGTATCTTCGCACTGTCCACAAGTCGCCCAGGGGCAAGCCGCGGCCGAAGCGGCGTCATCCGGACTTTTTCATTGTACTGGAAAGCCAGTTGGGGTTTAAGCCGGGATGAAGGCCGAAGACCGGTGTTCGGTACACGGACGTTTGCCTTGGCTTCCCGGTGTTCCCCATTCGGGCCCAGGCGGCTTCCGGGCATCCGTCCACGAGTCGCTCTTCCCTATAAAGAGGGGTATGGAATTTCGCCCCCTTTCGCCTATCATTGAATACTTCGTAAGAAAAACCCTACAAATCCTGAGGGGTAACCAATAACTTGACTGTTCACCTTTTTTTTGACCGTGCCGGGAAGCGATGCGGAGGCGATTCTCGACGACCGGTGAGTCCCGGGTTAGAGAGTTTGGCATGCTGATTGTGCGAGAAATGAAGGAGATTCCCGATTCGGTTCGCCACGGTTCGGTCTCGGTGGGGAACTTTGACGGGGTCCACCGTGGGCATTCGGCGATCCTCCGGCGGCTCTTGTCCCACGCGCACGAAGTGGGCGGTCCGGCCGTGGTTTTCACGTTCCACCCCCATCCGCTTGCGGTTCTCCGCCCCGATCGCGCTCCCCCATGCCTGATGAGCCTGGACCGAAAGCTGGCCTTATTCGAGGATATGGGAATCGAGGCGATCGTCGTGAACCCGACGAATCGCTCCTTCCTGCATCTCTCCGCCAAGGAGTTCCTGGACCGCGTTTTGGTCGCGGGTCTTGAGGCAAAGGCGGTCGTCGAGGGTCCGAATTTCTTTTTTGGAATCGGTCGCGAGGGAAGCATCGATACGCTTTCGCGGTTCTGCCGAGGACGAGGAATAACGATCGAAATCGTCCAACCGGAACGGGACCACGGTGAGATCATCTCCAGTTCACGCATTCGCTGCGCGCTCGCCGACGGTAATGTCGAGGCGGCCGCGCGGATGCTCGGAAGGCCGCATCGCGTCCGAGGCAGAATCGTCCACGGACACGGACGCGGCGCGGGATTGGAGTTTCCGACGGCGAACCTGATTGAAATCGATTGCATGATTCCGGCCAACGGAATCTACGCGGGCAAGGCGCACTTGGACCGGGAGTCCTTTTCCGCGGCGATCCACGTCGGTCCGAACGTTACGTTCGGGGAAAGCGAATGGAGTTTCGAGGTGCATTTGCTCGATTTCACCGGCCGCGTTTACGGAGAGAGACTGGACGTCGAGTTTCTTGCCCGGCTCCGCGACAGCGTCCGGTTCGAGACCGTGGAAGAACTGAAGGTCGCCATTGCGGAGGATTGCGAACGAGTCCGCCGGATCGTGGAGGCGACGCAGCCGGCCAATTGATGTCGCCGCGGCGAGGCAAGACCGTCGAGAAAGGCCCCCTTCCGAGGAGTGAGACACACCATGAACGATTACCACATCGATCCCGCGAAAGACCCGATCGACTGGGCCCGCTTCGGCGAGATCATCGACTCGCACCAGACGTTCGCCCTGACGACCCACCACCGCCCGGACGCCGACGCCCTGGGGAGCATGCTCGGCATGGCGCGGATACTCGAAAGGCTCGGAAAAAAAGCCCTCTGCGTCGTGGATTACGAAGTCCCCCAATCGTTCCGTTTCCTCGACCCCGAAAACCGAATCAAGCGGTTGGGCGTGACCGTTACCCGCGAGGAAGTCGACGCGGTCGAGGTCTTCCTGATCTTGGATACGACCGCCTGGGCCCAGTTGGCCCACGTCGCGGACGTCCTCCGCGAAACGAAGGCGAAAAAGGTCGCGTTGGATCATCACGTCGACGGAGACGAGTTGGGGGCGGAGGTCTTTCGCAATGCAACCGCCGAAGCGGCCGGGCGGCTGGTGGTTCAGGCGGCCCGGAACTTGGGGGTGGAACTCGATCCCGAGACGGCCGCCGTCCTCTTCGCCGCGATGGCGACCGACACCGGCTGGTTCCGATTCTCCTCCGTGAGCGCCGATACCTTCCGCTACGCCGCCCACCTGATCGAACGCGGCGCGCGGCCCGAGCTTCTGTACCGTGACCTCTACGAGCGGGAAACACTCGGCCGTATCCGGCTCACCGGCCGTGCCCTCGAGCACGTGCGGACCGAGTTGGAAGGTCGCCTCATCCACAGCTACATGGACCTGGCCGACTTCGAGGCGGCCGGGGCCGATCCGGCTGATAGCGAGGACGTGGTGAACAAGACGCTGGCGGTCGACGGCACCCAGTTCGCCGTCATGTTCGTCGAACAAGTCGGCGGGGGCTACAAGATCAGCTTCCGCAGCCGCTGCGACGCCGATTGCTGCGAAATCGCCAAGGCCTTCGGCGGTGGAGGACACAAGAAAGCGGCCGGGGCATTCGTCAACCAACCCCGGGAGGCGGCAATGGAGGCCGTTCTCGGCGAAGTGAGGCGGGCGATGGGGGGATAAACTCAGGCCGACCGATGAATCGGTGGAGACGAGAGATGCGGCGGTAGCAAGAATTGTTGGGTCGGAGTCCGCTTGGACAAGGCGCGCCGCCGTTCTAACTGAACCGGCTTCGGTGAAACCTCCATGGCAATCAGTCGGACCGCTACGACGCCTCCAAACGCCGGGCCTCTTCGTCGAACTCTCGGTCCCAGCGGCCGTACTGGGGATCGCCGGGGGCAAACGTGAAGACCGCGTCGGGCAGAGGCATGCCGTCCTCGTCCCAAGAGTGCACGTAGACGAGAAGGCTCCCATCCGGACGGCGTTCGATTTCCAACGGTGCTGACGGTGAAGAGACGCGAAGCGTTTCCTGCATAATCTTTTCCGCTCGGAGCGACGTCGGCTACTTTGGCAACGTGAACCCGAATTCGAACCAACCGTCTTTCTCCGAGACGACGATCCGCGTCGCCGGACCCAGGTAACGACGGACGACCTGATACTCCGGCAGCTCCTTGCCATCGATCCGCTGGGAACGGAAGCCCTTCCCCTCCTCCGGCGGAATGAGTATGTTGAGAAGCCGTGCGAAAAGGGACTCGTTCTCCGGCATCTTCCCCAATCGGATCAATTCGTAGGTCGCGCGGTATTGCTCGTCGGTTCTGGTAAACGTTTGCAGGCATCTCGGCGGGGGAGAAAGCGAATCGATCGCGGAAGAAACCAAGCGGTAATCGATGCTGGCGGAAAGAGGCTCTCCCCCTGAAAGCACCTTCAGAAGGATATCGAGGTGGGACGCGACAAGCAAATATCCGTCCACGACCGTGACGGCGTTGTTCGGGAAGAGCTTCTCGTCCGCCTCCGCGTCCTCTTGCAGGTCTTCTTCATCGATTCCGAATGTAAGCGAGGGGGGTTGGACATCTATTTTCAGGCCTTTCTTCCGCTCCTTCTCGAACGATTCCCAGATTCGATGTCCCTCGATTTCTCGGAGCCGGTACGTCGGATCCGTGCCCAGCAGCTTCTGGATTCCAGCCGCGACCGCGTCGGGATTCCTTGCCTCGACGGCATACAACGTTCGCTGGCTCGTCGTCGTGATCGGCAGGCGATAGTCGGTTAGGACGATCACCCGGGTTCCGAGGTGGGCGATCAACTCTTCTTCGACATCGATCCGCGGCCCCAGTTCCTCTCCGGCCCAGCTTTCCAACACGTCCTGCCATATCCCGGTCTCCCCTTCTCCGTACAATTCGTCAAATAGCGGTCCGAAGTTCCTGAACGCTCGGGCGATGTCCCAATAGAAGACCGTACATGCCGCGATGTCCTCGGGAACCCATTTCGGTGGATTGAACTCCGTCGCGTTCGGAAAGACGAACATCTCCATCGGAATGACCCCCTCGTATGGCTCCGGGGCCGGCTTGTGCGGACCCGGAGCGCAGACCGCCGTATGATGAAAGCTCTCGTAGGCCCCGATCGCGAAATCGACGTACCCGCCGATCCCTTTGACCGCGTCGAACCCCTGACGTCGCGCCGTTGCGATCGTATCCTTCACGGAAGAATCCGAGGACGTTCGTTCTTCCCGTTCAGCCGTGGCGAGGTCCATCGCCTCGGCGTAGCCGATCGGATCAACGAACCAGCGGAGCTGCGGAATCCGGGAATTGACCGCCTTGTCGCAACGGGCCATGGTATAACGGTAGGCGGCGACATCGGACAGCGACCGTGATTCCTTGCCGAAATACCGAGCAAGTATCTGCTTGGTGACATCCAGATCGTCCGCGACGCCGAGAAGGTTCCCGGACAGGAAATAGACCGCCGTCTGACCGCTCGTTTCGTTCCCCTCGGGGGGAAGGTCGAACACGATGACCTTGGTATCCTCGACCTGGTGCTCCTCGGGACGAGCCCCTTTGCGGGTGAGATGCGCTCTGGCCTTTTCCAGCATCCGAT
Organism: uncultured Planctomycetaceae bacterium; assembly: GCA_964520785.1. Taxonomy (GTDB): domain Bacteria; phylum Planctomycetota; class Planctomycetia; order Pirellulales; family Thermoguttaceae; genus CAZFQG01. Next base: position 15,825 of record CAZFQG010000105.1, read on the forward strand.
CAACCTGAGGGCCGTGTTCGGTGACGTCGACCAGAGCGATGGTGGCCGCCTTCGCGTCACTCACGCGGGCCAGCGCGAGAGCGACCTCGCCGCCGGCGATTCCCCGGATGTCATCCAGTTTCAGGCCGAACTTCCGCTCGATCTTGAGCCACCGATCCTGGAACTGGCGCCGAATATCTTCGCGGAACGGTTCCATGACCGGGTCGCGCAGAAGAGTGCCGATTTGGGTCTTTTCCCATTGTGATTCCAGTCGCGGAACGTCCGGAACGAAAATCACTCCGACCGTGCTTTCAGGCAGAAGGAGATCGGCTGGTGGAACCCGCTTCTCCTGGGCGCCCACCCGCGCCGCTTGCACCGCGAACAAGAGGACCAACACGATCCGAAACCACGTTCTTGTGTATTCATTCCGTTTCTGATGCGGCATGGGAATGCTCTCCTGGCAAACTAATCTTCTTCGTTCAAACGGAGACGCCGGTTGGTACGCGTCTGAAATGACTGCTTGAATCTCGCGAGCAGAGAAACCTGACGCCGAAAGGGGTGGGGAATCTAATTTCGCAGTCGGCGCGAGGAAGGAAAAAAAACGCGACATGCGACGAGGCCGCCCCGTCAAAGCGGCGCGGTACCAACCCCCGCAATAGGCAAAAAACTTCCACTCGCCGTATCCGGGTAAGCCAATAGAGTTTACGAAATTGAGGCGTTCGTAACAAGGGGCGGTTTGCGACGTCACCGGCTCGCAGGTCGGCCGAGTCGGTCCAACTGGAGCAAAATACCGACCAACAAACTCGAAGCCCCTCCGGCCAGGATGGGAAATCCAACATTCCAGAGGTCCGCTTCATTCAAAAAGAACGCTCGGCCGGTCAGCGTCAGACCACATAAAGACGCCATCATCCCAAACGCGAGAATTCCCCAATTCCACTCCAATGAGGGGTAGTTGGTTTCTCCTTGGCCTTGGATCGTCACCGCCAGCGGCTCCGCCCCAGCCGAGTCGCACGGATTCTTGGAGTCGGCGCATTGCGTCGAAGCCAAAAGATTTCGTTGCCAAACTCCGATTTCCCGCGCGAAGTGCGAGAGGTCATGCTCGACTTCCCAGCCGTCATAAGTCTTTTCCTCCGTGATTCCTATTTTCTTGGAAGGATTGGTCGGTGCCGCCGTGCAAGAAAGACGGTCGGCGCGACACATCGCGTCTAGTGGGAGGATCGTCATACACCGGCCACAACAGTACGCCGATAGGTCCGGAGAGTAGACGGCGGGAATATCTTGTCCACAGTTTTGACACCACATAACGTTCCTAGAATCGGCTGCCTGCTGGTTAATCTGTACGGATTCCGAGGATTATTCCGGTGGAGAAGTGGAGTTCTGGCAAAGACTCGGATGAGGCAAGATCCCGATTTGGACAAGGAACGATCCTTCGCTTCTCCGCGAATCCCGATATTGCGCCTGGAACTCAGGGAGCGCCAAGGAATTCACTCGTGCGGTCCACCATCTCTACGCCCTCCGGAATGACGAATCGGAATTCCTCCTCGCTAATCGGCGGATTGATTCTTATGCCGGTCAACGACAGACGCAGGAGCGTGCGAGATTCGGAGGTGCCGGGTGGAAGACGGACGTAAACGATGGAAACAGGGAGCGGCGACGCCGCCGCGAACGTCAGCACCACGTGGGTCGGAATCCTTGAAGGAAGCCGAGCCCAGTCCGCCGCGGTCGTCCCGGCCATTTCGTTTGACGGGGGGAATCTCTCTGTTTTTTCGGGTAAATGACGCGTCACTACCCAGCGTCTCAATGCCCCCACGATTTGTTGATGCGGCCGAGTTTGGTACTCCACCGGTTTCGATGGACCGAACTGGAATGCCGATTCGAGGTGACGGAGCAGCCCGGCAATTCCGCCCAAACCCAAGCAGGTTCGGGGGCCGCGATTTCTCACGGTTTCCGGTAGCTCCATCGCTTCGTGACAACGAACCGTGTCCAAGACGATGACCCGAGCGGCGTTTTCGATGGCGTCGTGGATGTAGGTCTTGTTACCATCGCACACCTGCAAGAAGCGGGATGGATTGCCCGACAACTCCGAGAGGATTTCCAGGCGGGACCGGGGTATCGGTCCGGATCGCATCTCGACATAACTACCCTTACCCGTCCACGTCTTCCCAAAGAGGCACGCCTCAAACGCAAGATCGGCCCGAACCGAGTACGGCTCCTCCGCGGCCCGTATTATGTCTGGGGGAAGCCTCCCCTCCTCGCGGAGGTGTTCCTCCGTTCGAGGGTCTTGTCCGGCGGACATAGGGGCGTCCTCCACCAGAAAGACGAGAACGATTGCGGCCGTTACGACGGCAATCGAGCGGCGGACGCAATTCCTTGGGTTGGCTTGCCGGTTTTCTGGTGGGCCAACGCCCGCGGCCGTGGAATTCAATCTATGCATTATAAATCGGAATCAAGAATTATCCGCTTGGTGACGATTGTAACGGTAGGACGGATAGTTTGTGCTGGTGAGTTTCCGCCGGTTCTACTGGATTTCCCAAAGAAACGCATTGTAGCGAACCGACAAATTATCGTCAGTAGGAGATTTTTTTCTGCACGTCCGACAGTCAAGAGTTCCGCCCCGTTCCGCGGAGCTTTCCCGGCTAACTCGGCGTGTCGTTTGTTCACCTGGACTTGCGCGAAAGCGGTTGCGATCTCCGAACGCGCTTTCCGCGGCAGTGAGGGGGGACCCCAATGAAACACGGAACGACTTTCTTATTGATCGCGGCGGTCGCCGCCGCACTCGTCGGATGCAAGGGACCGCTTGCCAACAACTTGCCTCCCGCGCCCATGTTACTCCATCCCGGCCCAGGCGTGGATGGCCCCGGTCCCGGGGTCATGCAGTATTGCCCGCCGCCGGCGGTCCAACCGGGAGCCACCTCCCAGGTTTCGTTTATCGGTCCCGACGGGATGCAAATCTCTTGGGCCACCTCGATGCCCTGGATGTTCGATTCGGCGCCGCTGGTAGCTCCGGCCCGACAGGACTTTCGCCAGGGTGCCATCTACCGCCTGAAGGTTGCCGAGATTCCCGGCCACCCGGGCAGCGAGCTGTACCCGACGCTGGAGGTTGCGCCCGCCATGCCGCGGACAGATGCCTTTTTGGCGCACAATTCGATTCCGGTGCAGTTCACTCCGGAGGACTTTGACCAGGTCCTCAGCGGGAACTTCGTAACGAAGGTTATCTACTTGCCGGATCCCGAATTCCAGGACCTGGCGGTTGCCGGCGTTGAGACGCTCGTGAGCACGCGGCTCGATCCGGGTCTCGACCCGATCGTGGAAGCGGATCGTCGAGGCGCCATTTTGGCCGTCGTTCGAGTCGGCAATAAGGACCTTCAGGGTCCCATGATGTCGACGGAGGACGGCGAGGTCATTCAAGCGTCATACCAAATGCCCCACGAGTGTGGCACGAGCGGCGAACCGATCGGTTTCCCGTCGTCCTCGGCGAACGCGATTCCGGCCGCCTACGTCGCCGGCGTGACGGGTCCCCAATACGGCATGCCCATGTGCGGAACGCCGATCGGGCTTCCGGGGCCCCCTCACGTTCCGTTGGGAGTTCCCGCCGGTCTGCAAAAGCACACGATCCGGAATTACACGGCGACCCATATTCCCGGTCCGACCAAACGAGTTTCGATCGGCGTCCGCCAGTCTCCCGGGTTTTCCTATCCGAAGCCCGCGAGTCACGCCTACATCGTCGAAAAGACCCGGCCCGGCCTGACGCGGTTCATCAAGCCGTGTGACAAGCAGGTCATCCGCGATCCGGCATGTCCGGTCTCGTGTATGGAGGGCGCATGCGTCGAGTGTCCGGACGCCGGATGTCCCATGCCCGCGGAAACTTGCGAATAGGGAATCGCGGGACGGAGCCGGTCGCTTTCGTCCCGGATGAAAGATGATATCCGCTTGCGTCGTAAGATTCGTCGAAACTCCACCCTCAATCCGTGGAATGGTCCCCATGCTTCCGTTGACGACATCCCTGATACCTCGTCGAGTCGTCGGCATGATGGTGTTGTCGCTGTTCCTAATCTCCCCCTCGGCCGTCCCGGCCGTCGCGGCGGAACCGAAAGCGCACTTCACGCATCAAGGCGCGATGCCGCCGGGAGCGATTGGCCGCCACCGACTCGCGAGGGGAGGACCCGTTCCCGGATACTTCCAGCCAGTGGAGATTCAGGCGCCCCAAGGCGTTTCAATCTCCCTGGCGGAAGGTGGAGCGTTCGCCGATTCGGTACAAGCGCCGCTTCACGCGGGTATGCTCATCGGAGCGGTCTACCGGTTGCGTCTTACGGACTTGCCGAATGACCCCGGGACGGAACTTTTTCCCACGGTTGAAGTCATAGACCGCCTCTACCCACCGGCCGGAGCGGAGTGCCGCTTCCCTATCGTTATCGCGATCACTCGGGAAGACCTTCAACTCGCCCGCGAGGGGAAACTCGTTACGCGAGTCATCTATCTGGAGAATCCCTGCACCGCCCTACCGGCGAATGAGCCGGTGGAAGGTGGACTCTGGTTTGACGTCGGTCCCGGGGACGATCCTCTCGTCGCGGCGGACACGTTCGGCCGTCCCGTCGCGATTCTTCGCCTTGGGGGGCGCGTACCGGGCGCGAGTGCCGGCGCGAATCCGCGGTTCTTTTTCGGGAGTCCGCCGGTCGTCCGATTCGAACTTCCGCCGCGGACGGTTCGGAACGCCACTCCGGGATCACCGAAAACACCGCTTCCACGCACGGAAGGCGTCACGAACCAAAACCCCGGCGAGAACTGACCGCTTTGGCGCGGATGATCACCGAGCGACGTTGACCAAAGGGCCGGGATGGCCCTTTCAACATATTGGCAGTCGAGGATTGGGATGAACACGATCTCCGTCAACGCGAACCCTTCCGGACAGTGGCCCGCCGCGTGGCGCTTTGTTGTCATTGTTCTGTGTACACTCATCTTCAGCGCCTGCAAGGGCCCTTCCATCTCATGCCCTCCACCTCCTTGCGGCGGCGCACCGGGGCTGCCTCCGCAAGCGTATTCCGGAATGCCGGTCGGAGCCTGTCCCGCCGCGCGGCCCGTCCAAAACGGGTCTATGAATTGCGGCATCCCCGAGGGCGCGTGGGCCCCCTCCGGAATCCGTCGGCCCTGGCCGCCAGATGAATACCTCTGCGACGGAGGCGACACGGGATATCCCGCGACGGTCACCCCGGACTGGGAACTTCGCGGCTTCGAGCCGACCGACACGATCGCCCATTTCGACACGCTTGATGGTGAAACGATCGTTCAACCGAGTAACCGCGTCTGCCTCTACGCCCCGCGATTCGGCTCCGTCCGCAAGGTGACCGGCGTGGAGGCGCGACAACAAAACATCCAACTCGCCGGCGTCTCGCAGCCGGTGCAGCTCACGCGGGTGGACGACATCCAAAAGGTCGAGGCCGGAACGCAAAACGTGGAAACCATCCGCGCCGTGGCTGCGCTGGGGCCGGTCATTGCCGAGAGTGAACAGCACGATGGAGCCGTCTCCCGCAAGTTGGGTGTCGGTGTCTCGTCAGCCGGCCGGATTCCGTTCGAGAACCTGCTGAGACTCCAAGCCGGGTTGATCGAGGACCGCGACCGCGCGATCATCGCCGCCGGCGTGGACGCGGCAATCGTCTGGTCCGATCCGCAAGGCGTGATGGTTCTACTCGACAATCAGGCGGCGGCGGAAGTCGTACGCGATGAGAAGGTCGAGGTTGTCTTCGCCGTCGACGAACCACCGGCGAATCCGAAGTTGCGGCTGATCAAGTGTGCCTCGACCGCGGCCGCCAAACCGGGCGATACCGTCGAGTTCGTCATCCGGTTCGACAACGTCGGCAACCAGCCCATCGGAAACGTCGTCATCGCCGACAACCTCATCGGCCGCCTCGAATGCGACCCCGAAAGCCTTTTCTGCACCCGGCCCGCCAATTTCGATACCAGCCGGAACGAATCGGGCTCGGTCGTGGTCCGCTGCGAACTCACCGAACCACTCCCGCCGGGCGAAGGGGGCGTCCTGCGGTTCCATTGCCGGGTGCGGTAAGCCGTATTTGCCGAGATTACGAAAAAACCGCCTGGGCCGCCTCTTGAAAAACACACCTTGGCTACGTATAAATAGGAATTCTTCGCCGGAGTGGCGGAATTGGCAGACGCGCTAGATTCAGGTTCTAGT
>CAZFQG010000106.1:0-21850 GCA_964520785.1 uncultured Planctomycetaceae bacterium
TCTCGGCCGGGGCGACGTCGACGCGAAACCGGGCGACAGGATCGGCAAAGGGGACATCCGGCTGCGTTCGATGAAAGAAACGTTGGACTTCGGAATCGAGCGGGGTTGGGTTCAGATCATCTTCGGGCACATCGGCCGCGACCCGCAAGGATCGCTCGAGAAGGTGGCGGGGCGGTTGGGTGAAATCCTCGGCCGCGAGGTGGAACTGATCGAGGATTGGCTCGACCCCGAGACGATGACGATTACCGACGACGTCGCGCAAGCGGTTCAGTCGGCCCGGCCCGGGGCGGTGATCGTGCTGCAGAACACGCGGAAGTACGACATCGAGCGGGTATTGTGGAAGGCGAAGGAAGCCGATCTGGAAGGTCTCGCCGAACCGCTGACGAAACTCGCCAACGAGTTCGCCGAGAAGGTCGCCCAGGTGTACGTCCACGAGGCCTTTTCCGCCGGCAACCTGGACGCCTCGAGCGTGGTCGTTCCGGCCGCGATGGAGAGGGTGGCGTTGGGCAGGTATCTGGCCGAGCAGTTCGAGCAGCACCTCCGCGAGTGCCTGAAGGCCGACATGGTCGTCTTCAGCGGTCTGAAAATCGACAAGCTGAACAATCTCGAGGCGATGATGAACGGCGGGAGCATCAAGTGGGTCATAACGGCCGGGTCCGTCGCCATGTCGTTGAAGAAGGCGGCCGCGGAACTCGACGGCGAAGCGTTCTCCATCGGCGCCAGCGAAGACCCCGCCAACAAGGACGAGCCGTACTACATTCCGCCGGAGCGGATCGAGCAGGCGAAGAAGCTGGTACAAAAGGGCCGCGACGAGGGAGTCGAGTTCTTCATGCCGGTCGACTTCAAGCTCGAGGACGGAACCGTCGTCGAGGCGCTCGGCCCGAAAGACCAGCAGTTCGACATCGGTCCGAAGTCGATCGAGCACTTCGAGGAGGCGGTATCGAAGTATCTGGAGTCGAAGCCCGCCTGTCGTAGCTGCTGCGGTTGCGGAGCCTCGCCGCGCGGCATCGTATTTCACAACGGCGTTTTCGGAATGTTCGAGGACCCGCGTTTCGAAGAGGGGACCAAGGCCTTCACGCGGCAGCTCAAGCGGATGACGGACGAAGGCATCCACGTCTACGTCGGCGGCGGCGAAGGGGGCAAGTCGGTCGAGAAATACGGCGAGCCGGACTGGATCACCTACTGCTTCACCGCCGGCGGCACGGTCCTCACCGCGCTGGGCGGCCGGACGATCCCCTATCTCCTGGCCCTGAAGCTGGCCGCGGAAGAATAAGCCCGCGGCGCCATCCCTCAGGAATAGTCGACCCGGACGAGAAACAACCCCCGCGGCGGCGCGGTCGGCCCGGCCGCCTTGCGGTCCTTTGCTTCGAGGATTCGCCGCGGCCACGCATCGTCTCGGCGGCCGCGGCCGATTTCCACCAGCGAGCCGACGATGGACCGGACCATATTATAGAGGAATCCGTCGGCTTCGATCTCCATTACGATGAAGCCGCGTTCCTGCCGGTCCTCGCGGCGTACGAAGATATCCATCACCGTTCGAACACTGTCGGGCCGCGGCGCCCCGGTCGTCTCGAAGCCGCGGAAATCGTGCGTTCCGAGAAGACCCTTCGCGGCGCGGTCCATCGCGGCCGCGTCCAGGGGGTAGCGGACCTGCCAGCAGTAGTCTCTCCGAAAGATCTGCCGATCGCGGCCGTCGTAGAGGATGTAGCGGTAGCGTTTTCGCAGAGCGTCGCGGATTGGATGGAAGTCGGCGCGAACCTCTTCGACCGCCAGAACCGCGATGTCGAGCGGGAGGTGGGCGTTGAGTGCCTTTTTCAAGGTATCCGATTCAAGGCGGGTCTCGACGCGCAAACGGACGACCTGGCCAAGGGCATGCACGCCGGCGTCGGTCCGGCCGCTGGCGAGCGTCCGCGTCCGCTGTCCCGTAACGGCGTTTACCGCGTCTTCAAGGGTTCCTTGAAGGGTCCTCTTTCCCGGCTGCACCTGCCAACCGGCATAGGCGCCGCCGTCGTAGGAGAGGGTCAACTTGAAGACGCGCCGCGTTGTCGCGACGGCGCCGGCCGTGGTCGAAGGAAGGTCCGCTTGCAAGGAAGTCGCCTCCAGTAGAACCGCGTGGTCCTCGGTCGTGAAATGTCCGCCGCGACGGCATCCCCTTCATCCTATCCTCCCACGACGGGGCGTCAACGCGGGCGCGGTATGCTGATGTCGCGGTCGATGCCGTTCCCCCATGGGCTGGGCAATCGTTGAGCAATACCGAGCGTTCCCCTCTGGGATAATCGGTTGTGTCGTTATAAACGATACCCGGGCCCCGGGGGGAACGACCTTGGCGGACCTTTCCGCTCCCAGGGGGGGCCAAATGAACGATAATACGTCCGCTCGTTCAAAACGGCAATGTATAGTTTAACGAGACAACCCGTTTTCCTGCCCGGCGCGGTACCCCCTTAATGAGTTGCATCTCCGAACACTCAAGCGTGATTCTTCAGAACGCTCTCGGCTGGCTTCGGGATGCCTTCCGCGTCGATTTCGACGTCTTCGATATCCGGATTAGTGGGCCGCTGCAAGTTTCCGCGGATCAACCGAACCGGGATTGGGGCTTCCATTCCCCCTTGTGCGGCACCGTGTCCCGAATCGGTTCCTTCGAGTTCATCGCTTTCGAAGGCGGACTGATCACGGCCGCGTTCCCCCTGGGGCGGAACCAGAACCACGACCTGGTCGCGTTGGGGACGTTTTTGGTCGAGCCGGGAGACGGGGCAAGACAGCTCCCTCCGGATACTGCGCGTCGGCTCGGCCTGGAACTCCACGGGCTGGACGCGTGGGCCGCCGGCGCTCCGGTTTGGCATCTCCCGACGCTCGAACGGATGTGCAAGCTGGTGATGGCGGCGATCGCGGAGCACCGGCGTGCCAATATTCTGGAGGCGCGGATTCTCGCCTTGGGAGAGATACTCGGCACGTCGAACGAGGAGGAGATCAGCCTTTTCCGCTATGTTTGCCACGATATGCGGCATTTCCGGCTTTCGCAGGAAGTGGAGGAAATGGCGAGGTTCGTGGTCGAATGGGCGCAGCACGTCGTTTCGGCCGACAGCGGGTTGGTCCAGTTGTTCGATAAGCCGACCAGGGAGGATCCTTCCGACCTCGTCACGCGGTTTTTCACGATCGGAGAATGCCCCATTCCCGAGCACCGCTTCGACCGTCTGCTGCGCGATTTGAACCTGTACGCGTCGCGGACTCTCGAAATCGTGAATATCGGCGAGGAGCATCTGGACGGGACATCCCAGCCAAGCATCCATCAGATGATCTTCGCGCCGCTGTTCGACGGGGAGACCTATTTGGGACGACTCGCGTTGTTCTCGCACCAGGCGGACAGGAAGTTCGGCCACCGGGACGCGGACCTGCTTTCCTCCGTCACCGCGATGCTGACGCTGCACCTAGCCAACGCCATGCTCTATCAGGACCAGGCGGAGACCCTGACCGGGCTGGTCCGGGCCCTCTCCAGCGTGATCGAAGCGAAAGACCCCTATACGTGCGGCCACAGCGACCGGGTGGCGATCATGTCGCGGCGGTTGGCGAAGGAACTCGGCTACGAGGCGAATATCCTGGCGGACATCTACTTGGGCGGGCTGCTGCACGACATCGGCAAGATCGGCATTCAGGACACCGTTCTCCGCAAGCCGGGGAACCTCACGCCGAGCGAATTCGAGCATATCCGCACGCACGCCCTGGTGGGGTATTCCATCCTCGAAGGTCTCAAACAACTGGACTCCATTCGGCCGATCGTCCTGCATCACCACGAAAGCTGGGATGGAAACGGATATCCGCGAGGACTCCGCGGCGAGGACATTCCGCTGCTGGCGCGGATCGTCGCCGTGGCGGACGCCTACGACGCGATGAGCAGCGACCGGCCCTACCGGCGGCGAATGCAGCGCGAAAGCATTCGGGAAATCTTCCGCAAAGGGGCCGGAAAACAATGGGACCCAAAAGTCATCGGAGCAATCTTCCGCTGCTGGGACGACATCGAACGGATATCGTTCTCTTTCGGAAACCCTTATCCGATCTCGACCAGCGGCTCGACCTCGCCCGTCTCATCGAACCTGGCTATCAGGAATTCGGAGGACGAGTTGTGTCCCAGCACGGTTCTGTTGCCGGAATTCGAGATGGACCGGTAGATTAACCACTGTTCGTCGCCGACGCGCACCCGCCAACCCAACGCCCGGTCTTCCGGCTGGATTTCCAGCGATTCGGCCACCGTCAAGTGCCTCCAGGTAAACGGTTTGTGCATCCGCTTCACTTCGAGGTCGAAGAACAGGGGAACCACGATCGACGTCCCTCGCACGGTCCGCCCGAACGCGAGCCCTTGCGGCGTGTCCCTGAGAAATCCGGGTCTGCCGGGATCGTCCCTCCACTCGCACAGCGCCAGGGGAAGAACCAGCGCGGCGGGTCGGTCGTGCTTGAGGAACCCTTCGTTCGATTCGCGGGCCGGTTCGAATATCGTCCGGTCCAGCGTGGGGATCAAGCCGCGGTAGTCCCATGTCGATTCCACCGCGGAGTCATCCAGGATCGTATCGGCGAGATAGACGAACCGGTCCTCCTTCGCGAGAAAGACGGCCCTTTGCAGCCGGACATCCTTTTCGAGATCGACTTCCAGCTCCAAATAGTCGCCGCTGTCGTCGCTTATCCAACAGACCTCGACCCATTCGGAAATCGGTTTCAACGGCGTCCCATCGCGGCGGACCTCGAAATCCCAGTTCCCGGACCAGAGCACTCGCTCGTTCGCCTCCAATTCCATGCGGACGTTCTCCCTCGGAAACAGGATGCTCAGGCGGAGACTCTCCAAGGACCAATCGGAGCGCATCAGCGCGGCGGCGGCCCATTCACAGTAGTACGAAGTATCGTTCGGCGCCAGATCGAAGAATCGCTTCTTCCGCTTAGGGCCGCGGAGCAGCGCGTAGATCGCCTCGTCCTCCTCGTTCCCGCCGGCGGACAGAGACGCCTCCAACAAAGGCCGAAAATAGGGGGCATCCGAGACTCGCGAAAAGACGCCGGTGCCGTCGCTCCGCGTCATCCGCAGCGCACTTCGAACGGCCCACTCGTACTGGGTCCGAGCCTCGGAAACCAGCTTCACGCCCTTGATCCGCCGGCAGAGAAGAACAGACCGAGTCCAACACCCCAATAGCATCCGATGGAAACCGAAATAATCCGCATGGACCAATCCCTGGCCGTCGTTGAGTTCCACGAGGCCCGTTGAGATGGCTTGCGCCCCCCGAGGTCCCAGGTCGCGGGGGACCATCAGTTCCGGAAACTGGTAGGCCAGAACCAGCGCCGTCTCGCCGGCAACCAGTTGGTGCGTCGTCGGATGGTCATCGAGTGCGAGCCCGGACGCCTCGTCTACATTCTGCGCGAGCCGTTTTAGCAGTTCCCACCACGACTCGGCCGAGACCGCCTCCGCGACCCAGGCGGCCAAATACGCCCAGGCCAAGGTCGAAACGGCACGTTCCTCCGGCGAAATCGTCCGCGAGGCGTCCATCGCCAGCCATGCGTCGAGTTGTTCCTGAACGCCGCTGACGGAGTTCTTCGGGGCGCGGCCCTGCTCCGCCGAGCCGAGAAAGGTGCAGATCGCCGTATCAAGATGGACGCCCCCTCCCCCCCAAAAAAGAACGTCATCGTCGTCGAAACAGCTCCAAACCGCCAAAGGCCGCTTCCTTGTCGCCAAATGCCGTTTCCATGCGGACCAGGCCGTCTCCGGATTCTCCTCCGCGCACACGCGCTGAAGGACTTTCGGAGCCGGTTTATACCAGTCGTAGGGCTTCACCGGGAGAATAATCGTGGATTTGTTCATCGTCGCGGATTCGCATTGGGACGTTTGGTCCGTAATAATACTCTTGTAGGACGTTTTCACAAGGCGTACCGGATCGCGCACCCGTTTCGGATCGTCCCGGCCCCATCGCGATCTTACCCGAATTTTCGTCGGACTATCATAAACCGCAGACAAACCGTAGAAAGATTGGGAATAGAGATAGACTCAAGACGGGTTTAGCGTCGATCACAAACCCAGACGTCATCAAACTTGATCTAACGGCAGAAACTGCTAGACTGACACTCGCTCTTGGTGATTTCCGAGACGCGCGTTTGATTCCATTTTTCTAGTACCCCAGGGCGACTCCCTGCCATGCGAACAACTCTTTCCCCTCTATCCGGCCGCGAACCGTCGTTCGTCCTGATTGTTTTTGTGCTGGTGGTTGCCGCGTCGATATCCGGCTGCCGCCGGCAGGAGGCTCCGCCCGGGTCCCCCGGCCCGGAATCCGTCTCCCCCATATCGGACTCGACGGAGCCGACTCCACCCCCCACCGAAGCGGCAGCACCGGCTGACGAGGAAACGCCTGCCCAAGAGCCTGCGACTCAACCCGGCGCGGACGGGGCCTGGGTTGAACCGGCCCGGTCGGCGGAACGCGAACCGGCCCCCGCCCCACCGGAAGACTGGGACGAAAACCCCGAGGAGGTCGCCTCCGACTTCGACGGCATGAATCTCGACATGACGCCGGAAGAACTGGCGACTTGGAAGAAAGAACGAGAGGAATTTCGAAAAAAAGAGCTTGAACAGCGTCGCAAGGCAATCGCCGCTCTTGGCGAGCCACTCGTGGACAACCCGGAGAAGCTCACGCGGCTGGATCCATTTTTTCCGGTATGGATCGACCGAGAAGGCACGCGGCTGGTAATGCTTGGTGCCGTCGCCCAGGAACGTGCGCCGTTGGAGATGTTCGCCTGCCTCCGTGGAACCAAGGAGCACGAATCGGTCGTCGTCATCGACACGAAGGCTTTCATCGTCCACGCGGGGTTGCTGGCGCTGGGAGCGGAGGCGGGGCATCCGGTGCGGTTCCAGCCGGAGTACACCCCGGCCACCGGGACGGAAATTGCCATAGACCTCGCCTGGAAAGACAAAGACGGCAAGGTCCAAACGACCAAGGCCCAGGACTGGATCCGCAACGTCGAGACGAATGAACCGCTCGCAGGGAACTGGGTCTTCGCCGGAAGCGGATTCTGGACCGACGACCAGACCGGAAAACGGCATTATCAAGCGGAGGGGGGCGATTTCATTTGCGTCTCGAATTTTCCCAGCGCAATGCTCGACCTGCCCATCGAAAGTACCCAGGCCAACACGGGGCTGATGTTTGAAGCCTTCACGGAGAGAATTCCCCCCAGGGGAACCCCCGTGACGGTCATCTTGAAACCTCAACTCAAATCAGAAGAAGAATAGCTTCATGAAAATAGTTCCATTCGAACAACTGCCGGCCAGTCCCGTCGAGACGCCCGGCGCGATCGGATGCCAGATCCGTTGCCTGATTGGCGAGCCGGACGGCGCGCCGAGTTTCAGTATGCGGCAGTTCACCGTCGCCCCCGGCGGACACACGCCGAAGCACTCCCACAAGCACGAGCACGAAGTCTTCGTCGTCGACGGGACCGGCGTGGTCCTGGAAGGGAACGTCGAGCATCCCCTCCAGCCCGGGACGGCCGTTTTCGTTCCGCCGATGCAGGAGCACCAGTTCCAGAATACCGGCGGCAAGCCGCTGAAATTCCTCTGTCTCATTCCGCATCCGCTCCGCGACATGGCCGCGCCGTGCACGGCCGCGTGCGGGTGCGACTGACCTTTTCTCCCGTCGCGTCAAGGAGGGCCTTTCGATGGCGATCACCAGCCCGGCCGAGGAAATCCGGCGTCTGCGCGAGCAGATTCGCTACCATGACCGCAAATACTACGTGGAAGCGGCCCCGGTTGTCAGCGACCTCGAATACGACGCCATGCTCAAGCGGCTGGAGGAACTGGAGGCGGCCTATCCGGAGTACGTCACGCCGGACAGCCCCACGCGGCGAATCGGCGATGAGCCGATTCCGGAACTGGTCTCGGTTCCGCACCGTCTTCCCATGCTCTCCATCGACAATACCTACAGTCTGGACGAGTTGCGGAAGTACCTGGCACGAACGTCCAAGCTGCTCGCGGATGAATCGGTCGAGTGGGTCGTCGAATTGAAGATCGACGGGGTGGCCGTCTCGCTTCTCTACGAGAACGGCGAACTAGTTCGCGGCATGACCCGCGGAAACGGCCGGGTGGGCGACGACATCACGCACAACATTCGGACGGTACGGGACGTTCCGCTGAGGCTCAGCGGAGGCGACGTTCCGGCGGTCTTGGAGGTCCGCGGCGAAATCTACATGACCAACGCCGATCTGGTCCGGCTGAACGAGGTCCAGGCGGCGAAAGGGCTGCCGCCGTACGCGAACACGCGGAACGTCACCGCCGGCAGTATTCGCCTGTTGGACCCGCGGATTTGCGCGCAGCGGCGGCTGCGGCTCTTCTGCCACGGCGTTGGGTACTGCGAGGGCCTCCGAGCGACGACCCACATGGACTTCCTCCGTGAACTGGGCGAATACGGGCTGCCCCCCACGCCGTTGGTCGAGTCGTTCACTGATTCCGAAGCGGCCGTTGCTCATTGCGAAGAACTCATCGAGAAACTGCACGAACTCGATTTCGAGATCGACGGGTTGGTGCTGAAGGTCAACCGGTTCGATCAGCGCGAGCGTCTGGGAGCGACTTCGAAGAGCCCGCGGTGGGTCATCGCTTACAAATTCGAGAAGTACGAGGCGACGACGCGGCTGAATGAAATCGATGTCCAGGTCGGCAAGACGGGGACCGTCACGCCGGTCGCCCACTTGGAGCCGGTCGAACTGGCGCAAACGACGGTCAGCCGGGCCAGTCTGCACAACGCCGAGGAGATCGCCCGGAAGGACATCCGCGTGGGGGACATCGTCATCGTGGAGAAGGCGGGGAAGATCATTCCGCACGTCGTTCGCGTGGAGAAGCACGAACGGAAGACGGACCTGCCGGAGTACGAATTCCCCACGGCGTGCCCCGAATGCGGAACCGATCTGGTGAAGGACGAGGGGGGCGTCTATATCCGCTGCCCCAACCCGGAATGCCCCGCCCAACTCCGCGAGCGGATCCGCTACTTCGCCAGCCGCAACGCCATGGATGTCGAGGGCCTGGGGGATAAGCTGGTTGCCCAGTTGTTGGACGGAGGATTGGTAGAACACTATGCCGATCTGTACCGGCTGCGAGCTGAAGACCTGCTAGGACTGGAGCGGATGGGCAAGCGTTCGGCGGAGAAGCTCTTGGCCGCGATCGAGGACAGTAAGGCGCGGGGTCTGGCGCGGCTGCTCAACGCGCTTTCGATCCGGCACGTCGGTGCCAGCGTAGCACGGATTCTGGCCAAGGAATTCGGATCGATGGACGCCCTGGCCGCGGCCGACGTCGAGACGCTCTCCGCGATCAACGAGATTGGGCCGATTATCGCCCAGAGCGTGTACGATTTCCTGCACGGCGACTTCGGCCGGGATGTGATCCAGCAACTCCGCGGCGTGGGCGTGGAAATGGAAGCCCCCACCGCCGCCGGAGGGGACGCGGAGCAGACCCTCGCCGGCAAGACGCTCGTCGTCACCGGGACACTCGTCCACTATTCGCGGGACGAGATCAAGGATCTCATCGCCAAATACGGCGGCAAGGCGGCGTCGAGCGTCTCCAAGAACACCGACTACGTCGTAGCCGGCGAAAAGGCGGGCAGCAAGCTGGCCAAGGCGGAGGAACTCGGCGTTTTAGTGTTGACGGAGGAGCAGTTCGAGGAGTTGATCGCGGGCTCATAGTGATCCGGAAAGGCAACCTGGCGCCGGCAGGCGTCTCTGGCCACGAGGTCCGCGCGATCTCAGTCACTTCCTGTATCACGGATTTTCTTCCCACCCACGAAAAACAAGTCGGATACCTCCAACGTAGAGCGCGGTTGGTGGGACGTAAGGCCCACCGTGATCGCTTCGACTTTGTCCGGGTCCAGCTTTCCGTTCGGGTCCGGCCGGTGGGCCGAGCTGATCTCGAAACTCGAATAAGGAACGACAGCCGTATGCCACTCTCCGTCGGACGGGAGGATCGACGATTGAGAGGCGTATCCGAGGGCGTCCCGTTCTTCCCATAGATAAAGCCTGATGTTCGACTGTTCCCGGCAACGCGCCCGGATGACGACCGTGTCGTATTTCGCCCCGTCGAACCCTTCCGGCATCGGCGCGTTGGGAAAGGTCCATCCGCCCCCGCGGCCGAAATCGCTCACGAGGCGCCAGTGTCTCTCTTCGGTCCGTTCGATACGATTGGTCGTTCCCTCGCAACTGCAATGCTTCCAGAGGTCCGGGTCGTCCATCGGGAACCGCGCGACATGCTCGTACCGCGCCAACGCGGTTTCGAGTGGAACATCCCCCTCGAAGCGGACGCTCAGTGGGGGAATCGCTCCGCCGTTGTCCCCAGACGCCGCCACGACGACCCGGACCGCGTCCTCCTCGTCGAACGCGTGGGCGAAATCGGCCTCCCACGTTACGTCCGTATGACCCGACGCCGGCACGACGACACCCTTAATCCCGGCCGGCTGGATATTCCCCAGCGGAGTCGCAAACCTGGGAGTCAGCGTGACGGAGCGTTCCTCCTGGCCGAGATTGAACACCCGAACCGTAAACGGTTTCTTCGGGTTTACGTCCGGCCTAACGTGGTATCCTCGCGACCCGAACGGCGTTTTTCCATCGAACTGATATCGCAACACGATGGGAGACGGCGCGGTTTGACGAGGCGGTGCATCCGCGCCGGCCACGTTCCAAAGCCGCATCGCCGGCGTGTCGTGAAGGAGACGGTCCGCGATCTCCTCCGGTTCGACCGTTAGATAGAGGATTCCATCGCGAAGGGAATAACGTCCTTCGCCGTCCGGCCGCAAGGCGCGGCCATCGATTCCGTTCGCCGCGACCACGGCAAAAGGCGGCTTGAACAACACGTCTCCCCCCGACTCGTCTCGGTAGAGGACGACGACGGCACCGTCCTTCCCCTGAAAGACGCGCGCCCGGTCAATTTCCGCCCCCTCCAACCGGAGGTCGCCGGCATAGGCCTTGTGCGATAGGGCTTGCACCGCGTGGACGTAAGCCGCCATGGACCGGAGCGGGGTCGCCTCGCGGCCCATCATCCCGAAATTGTTCGATCGCTCTTCGTAAAACGGATAGACGAACGGAAAATGCCGCGCGACGCCGCAGCATTTCGCCTCGATCGCCTTCATCGTGACGTCGAGGGCGCTGTTCGCGTCGGGGCCGATCTCCGGCCGGCCCGTCCCCTTCGGCCAGGGCCGCCCGCACTCCGTGATCCACAGCGGCATGGAGGGGCGGTCGTAGCGCCGGAGCCAATCGCGGTAGAGGGTGACGAGCCGCTCCATATCGCCGGCCATCGCGTACGTGTGAAAACTGACGACGTCGGCCGCGTCGAGCATTCCGTTCTCCGCCGAGCAATCGAGGTAATCGACGTTGGACATCGCGTACGATCCGCCGAGAATCGGCCGATCGAAACCGGCCTGGCGGAGGGCAAACGCCGCGGCCTTGACCACCGCCACGTACTGATCCGCGGGGAGGTTCGCGCCGAAGAAGATGTCCGGCTCGTTCCAGACCTCCAGTGCGCCCCAAGCGGGGCCCCACCGCCGCGAGAACTCCGCCAGCGCCGGGACGATCCCGGCCAGATCATCGGGATAACACCGCTCGATCCGTCCCGGCCACTCGGGTGAATCGTGGAAAAGCTCCAAGACCGGCACGCCGGCCGATTCATACGCCTTGCGGAGCGTGTCGTACTTCCGATCGGCCTCCCAGTCGTATTTCTCCTCCTCGGGATTTGCCCTGCCCCATCGCAGCCGCTCACGGCTCATGGCAATCCCGGACCGCTTGAGGATGCGGATCAGGTCGTCCCGGATGTCGTCCTCCAACACCAGCCAGGAAAGGGCCGAGTCGATCGCGAAAAACGGATCGACCGCGCCGGTCACTTCCGGTTGAACGACAAGCCCAAAACGTGTTTCTGTCGCGGGGAATTCGATCTCGTAGTATCCGACCGGAAGGGAGACGGAGGCGGTCGCGAACCCGTCCTTGACCGTGACCGGGATGGTCGCGGACTCGCCGCCCCAGTAATCCGTGACGCGGATTCCGCCGGCGGAATCGGCGTCCGCCCCGTCGAGCCGCCATTTCAGTTCCGCAAGGGCGCGCGGAGCCGCGAAGAACCGCGTCCGATCGAGGGGGACCGGTTCGGCCGCCGGGACGGAAACGGTGATCAGGAGGATGGTTGCCGCCGAAAGACCGAAGAGTGAGACTTTGTTCATCGTTTTCTTCGCTGAAAGAGGACCGTTGCCGGGTCGAAAATACGGAAGATCGAGCCGCGGTTTTCAACCGCGGCCCGGTTCATGCTTCCACGCGCGGCGAAGCGGGGTCACTCGCGCACCGCAATCGGCGCGAGGGTTGCTCTCGGCCGTCCGCGGCCGGCGGAATCAGTATCGCCTTCTCATTTGAGCTTCATCACCAAGATGGTATCGACGTCGTCCTTCACTTCCGCCGGAATGGATATCGTCAGTTGCCCATCGGCGACCTTGAAGTCCTTCAGCTCCTTCCCGTCGAGGGTCGACACGCTTTCCAGGCCGTCGGGAGGGGCCGCCAGCGCAAGGACACCGTTCTCGGGGAACTTGAGGATGTGCAAGTAGACGGTGTCGTCCCCTTTCATCGTCGAGACGCCCCAATCGGCCGGGCTGTAGGGACCGCGACGGGTGCCATAGATCGATTCCCCGTTCTTCTCGAGCCACCTGCCTATTTCCAACAGCCGTTCGACCGCTTCAGGCTGAATCGTGCCGTCCGGACGCGGGCCGACGTTCAACAGCAAGTTCGCCCCGCGGCCGGCGGATCCGATCAAATAGTGCAGACACTCCTTGGTCGACTTGAAATTGTCGTCATTCGCGTTGTAGCCCCACGTGCGGTTCATCGTCAGGCAAGTCTCCAGCGGCATCGCGGCGACGTCGGCCTTATTGAAGCCGGCCGTGTTGGCACCGGGAAGGTCTTGCTCGAACATCTGGAAATCCTCCCCCGGCAGGGGCTCGACATGGTGATTGTTGCCGACGAGCGCATGCGGCTGGGCCGTGTGGATCCGGTCGTAGCACTCGGCGAGGCCCCAGTCCGCGTCCGGCTTGTCCCAGATGCCGTCCAGCCAGATACCGCCGATTCTCCCGTAACGGCCGCTGCACAACTCATCGATCTGGGCCATATAGTACTTCTTGTATGCCTCCCAGTCGCCCGAGTCCGGACGGCCCGAGGCGCGCCCGGTCCGGCCGCGCGGGTAGTAATCCGAGTGGTGCCAGTCCAGCGGTGAGTAGTAGAAAAAGAGTTTAATCCCCTGTTTCTCGCACTCTTCGGCCAGCATCGCCAGGACATCCTTGCCGTAGGGCGTCCGCTCGACGATGTCGTAGTCGGAGACCTTCGAATCGTACATCGCGAAACCGTCGTGGTGTTTCGAGGTGATCGTGATGTACTTCATTCCGGCTTTTTTCACCAGGGAGACCCATTCAGCGGCATCGAATTTGGTCGGGTTGAACTTGGGCGGAAGCTTCTCATACTCCGAGATCGGAATCTTCTTGTTGTTCATCACCCACTCGCCATCCCCCAAAACGGAATAGACCCCCCAGTGAACGAACAACCCGAACTTGGCGTCCTCGAACCACTGGACGGCCGCGGGATCGGCCTGCTTCACTTCCTGGGCGGCACCAGGGACGGTGACCATCACGGCAGGTATCAGGCAACATGAAAGAAGGTAGCGCATCGGTCTTCTCCTTGAGGGGAACGCAGGGGTCGGTATTCGCTATGATAATTGTGCAACCGTGATCGGGGCATGTCAATCGGAATAGGAGATTCGGGAAACGGGAGGGCCGGGTCGAGGCGGGGGTGCCGCGTTCCCCCCCAAAAAAAGCCGTTCGCCGGGGCGTCGCGGCCGGCCCCCATACTTTTTTGACACGGATCGAGCCGGTATCTACAATGGGGCTTGCTTCGCCAACCACATAGGAATCCTCGAACGATGAACACGCCACGTCTTCTCCGCGCCTCGCTCGTACCGTCCTGCCTCGCCGGCCTGCTCCTTGCGATTCCCCCTTGCGGGGCCTTCGGTTACGACGTAATCACCATCGGTGATAGCTGGGCCGGGTTCATCGCCAACGGAGCACCCGGTTCGCAGGGGGATTCCGGAACGGGTAATGCCCTGCAAACGGTTCTAAATCTCAACGGTGCCGGGAAGACCGTGTACAACGGCTCGTTCTACGGCGGGACGAGCGCGGACCACCTTGACCGCCTCAACGAGATCGCCGCCCGCGTCACCTTGTCCGGGGCGACGATCGTCTATCTGTCCAGCGGCGGAAATGATCTGCTCGCCGGCAAGTTCGGCGGCGGCATCCATCTGGACCATCCCGACCCGGACGGGCTCGTTGACGAGGTGGTCGATCGTGTCGGACTGATCGTGGAAGGGATATTGGGAATCCGTTCCGACATCCAGGTGGTTATCGGCGGCTACGACTACGTGAATATGTGGGACACCGATCTTACCGACGGTGGATTGGGGACGCTCCTCCGCCGGAACTATGGACTTGGGTTGGACGGTACCGGCTACATCGGCCTGAACGACCCGCTCTATCCCTCGCGGCTCGAGGACGTCTACCGGCCCCAACAGGCGGAATTCGGCAGACTGCTTCGCGACGTGGAACGCCGCCGCGCGGAACTCGGCGCCGATTCCCGGCGGGTCCATTTCGTCGAAAACCTGGGCGTGAACAATAGGGCTTGTGGATACGACGGACTGTTTGGAACGCTCCCCGCCGGCTTGGCACGTTCGGAATACGGCGATTACCCGATCACGGTCGCGAGGATGGGAAGCGGCGGGCGAGATCCGATCCATCTCGATACGACCGGATACGAGTTGATTTCCGGAAACTGCTACGACGAGTTCTTTCGAACCGCGTTCGAAGACGGGGTGCTCGCCCTCGACGAAACGGAGATCCAATACGCTCCCGTCCTGGTCGGACGGCGGGCGGAGAGAACCGTGACGGCCTGTAACGCCGGTTCGGATTTCACGAAGATCGGAGTCCGTTTCGAGCATCCGGCGGTCCCATTCGACATCGAGGAGAACGCGACACGGTATTTGTTTCGAGACCCGACTTTGGGCTCCGACACCGTCTCCACCGAGATCGCGTTCGCCCCGACCGCGCGCGGAGAGTTCACCGGCACGGTTCGCCTGGACGCTGAATACGGCGAAGACTCGACGGTCGCCGTCAGCGGGAAAGGGGTTGCTCCGGTTAGTGAGGTCCGGGTCACGGGGCCCCGGTATGTCCGCGCCGGTACCACCGGCTCGTTAGTTTTGGAGATCGCCAACGTCGGAGACGGGAATCTCTCCGGACTCGGCGAAGAGAGCAATCTCCGTGGAAGCATGATTCTGACGGGAGGTTCCGGTTTTCGAGAGACCAGTCTTGCGGATATTTCACTGGAGGACGGCGCGGCGTCGGCAGTCTCCGTCGAATTCGTCCCATCTTCTCGAGAAATCGCGACGGCGACCGCCGACTTTGACTTCACCAACGGGCACCGAGACGGCGACAACCGGCCGGAGGCCTATTCGGTGGACGTCGAAGTGCGCGGCGTCGGCCCCGTCTTCAGCGCGAAGAGACGCGTCGCTTTGGGAGCCATTGAGATCGCCGCTTCCGGATACGAGTCCTTTCAAGTCGGCAATCTCACTGACGACCCGGACGGGGGAGACACCGACCTGACACTATTGACCCTGCTCGGCGCCTCGATCAGCGGACCGGACGCCGACTTGTTCGAATTCATCGGATTTGTGCCCGGCCTGGCGATTCCCAAAGGGGAGTGGACCGCCGGGCTCGCTCTGCGCGCGTTCAACGACGGCACCGAATTGGGCCGAAAATCGGCCACGCTCACGTTGTTGACCGACGTCGGCGCGGCGGCCGGACGGCCGGGGGCACCGTACGCCATCGACCTCTCGGCGGTCTTCGTCCCGGAACCGGGGGTGTTCGTGTTGCTGGGATTCTTGGGAGCGGGGTTGCTCGGCGGACGCCGACGGCCTTAACAGGCTGCTCAGCCAGGCCGATTGCCGGATCACCGGAAATGCCGGTTGACACGCCGAGGTCGCGCCGGGACAATGGAGTATCCGCGGCCGTTTCCGCAATACGATTTTCGATGGAGACCCCTTCTATGCCGTCCCGACGCCTATCGACTATTTCGTTCTCGATCGTTCTTTTGGGGACGTTTGCCGGTATGGCCGGCGAACCGCGGTGGACCCGGTTCCGCGGGCCCAACGGCACCGGCGTTTGTGAATCGGCGAACATTCCGGCTACGTGGACTGAGAAGGACTACCGCTGGCGGGTTGAGCTGCCGGGAATCGGGTACAGCTCGCCGGTGTTCTGGGAAGACCGGCTCTATCTGACCAGCACGATTGAGGAAGAGGCGAGGTTATTCGTCCTTTGCCTGAAGGCCGACGACGGGAGCGTCCTCTGGAAACGCGAAATCAAGACGAAGCCGCACCCGAAGTACAAGGCCAACTGCGACGCCTGCGCCACGCCGGCGGTCGACGCGGATCGGGTATACGTGGTTTGGGCCACGCCGGACGAGCACGTGGCGCTCGCGCTCGATCAGCGGACCGGCGATGAACTCTGGCGGAATGACTTGGGACCGTTCGTCTCGGAAGACGGGTTCGGACCGTCGCCGGTTTTGGTCGAGGACGTGGTCATTTTGGCCAACGACCAGGACCCCGGGGGAACCAGTTCGGTCGTCGCCCTCGACCGCAAGACCGGTGCGATCCGCTGGAAGACCGACCGCCAGACGGCGAAGGCCATCTTCTCCACTCCCTGTGTCTTCGAGCCGGAAGGGGGCAAGCCGCAGGTGATCTTCCTGAGCACGGCCCACGGTATCACCAGCCTGAACCCGGCCGACGGCACGACGAACTGGGAACTCGGCGACGCCTTCGAACTCCGTACCACCGGTTCTCCGCTCGTGACCTCGGGAATCGTTTTCGGCAGCACCGGTGCCGGCACCGCCGGGAAGTACCTCGTGGCCGCCCGGTTGGGTATCCCGGAACAAGGGGTTCAGCCGGAGATCCTCTACCGGATCAAGCAAGCCGCTCCCTACGTCGTCACGCCGGTCGCCAAATGGCCGCTCGTGTTTCTCTGGAGCGACAAGGGCGTGGTCACCTGCATCGACGGGCCGACCGGCAAGGTCCACTGGCGCGAGCGCGTCGGCGGCGACTATCTCGGTTCCCCCGTCCGCATCGGCGAGCGGCTCTACTGCATCTCCAACGCCGGCGAGGTCGTCGTCCTCGGCGCCGCCGCGGAGTACCAACTCCTCGCCCGAATCGACCTGGGCGAGGCAAGCCACAGCACGCCGGTGCCGTCGGGCGATGTGCTGTACCTGCGGACGTTGTCCCACTTGACGGCGGTGGGGGGGGAAGTGAGGGAAGGGGAGCGGAGGTCCGCACCCAGCGACGGACTCTCCATGGATTGACGCTTGACCATGACAAGAGGCGACACCGTATCCTACCGCTCCCCCTGCAACGTCACAAGCGCCTCGCCGAACGCCCGGCCCATGTCGCAGTAGCACTT
This sequence comes from uncultured Planctomycetaceae bacterium, assembly GCA_964520785.1. Classification (GTDB taxonomy): domain Bacteria; phylum Planctomycetota; class Planctomycetia; order Pirellulales; family Thermoguttaceae; genus CAZFQG01. Next base: position 17,505 of record CAZFQG010000106.1, read on the forward strand.
CGCGCTGCCGAGGTAGTGGTAGGGAAAGTCCGACCCGAACTTGTTCCACTCGTCGAGGTGCTCCTTCCAGCCTTTGGCGAAGACGGCCGCGGCCGTGTCGTCCCAGAGGGCGTCGGTGCGGACGACGGCCACGTTGCCGCGGAATTCGGCGAGGGCGGCCGGCGCCGCCTGGGCCTCCTTGAACGCGCGCATCTTGGGGTTCTCGTCTCCCTTCTTGCCGTCGACGCCCATCTGACCGATGACGAACGGGAGCTTCGGCGCATTCAGGTCCTTGCGGATGTCGCGGATGAAACGGGCCATGTTCCGGGCGTATTCGGCCGTGTAGTCGGGGTTGATCATATCGTTCCAGCCCTGGAACCAGACGACGCCGCACAGTTCATGGCCGCGGCCCTTCCACTGAGGAAACCGCTCGTCGAACTCGTCGAGCGTCTCCTTCACCTCGGAAAGCATCCGGCGGTAGTACGCCCCGAACTGGGCCTCGACGTCCGCCATGGTCGCATCCGGGTTCCGCTGCCGCATCCCCTCGAGCATCTTCTCCAGAACCTCCTTCGGCGGCAACCCCGCACTCGGCGGGCGGAAGTCGACGTACAAGCTCTTCCCGCCCCACGCACTCTTGATCAACAACACCGGAGCGTCATAGTGATCCCCCAGCACATGCCCGCAATCGAGTTCCGGCCCGATCCGATCCGGGCCGCCGTACCCCACGGTCAGACCCCCGCACCTGTCGCCGAAGCGAATCCACACATCGTCCCGGATCACCCACTGGCCGTCTTTGCGCAAATGAGCGAACCGCTCCTTCGTTTGTGCCGCTTCCGCCTGGTACTCCAGCAGAGACACCTTCGCCTGCCCCACCATGTTGGACTGCCCGGCGAGGATGAAGACCTTGACGGGCTCGGCGGAGGATGTGACGGAAGCAATGCCCAGAAGGAGGGCTCCCAGAACGGCGGCTCGCGTGGTGGGGTGGGTCATGGTTTGCTCTTGGTTCGGTTTGTCGACGGATGCAGGCGTCGGGACATTGCGGAATTACCGTCCCATACGACGATAACTGCGCGCGGGTCGCCAGTCAATACACCCCCACATCAGGTAGCGCCGCCTGTGCCTTCTCACGGCTCTCGCCCCCCTCCGCATCACCGAAATACGGACTCTCCAACGCCGTCAACTTCTTCAGTGACGCGAGGCCCTTTTCGGAGATCGCGCAGTCCAGGTAGAGGGTCTTGAGCTTCTTCAACCCTTCAAGATGGACCAGCCCGTCTTCGTCGGTTTCGCTGTTGTGAATGGTAAGGAGTTCGAGATTCGTTAGGGAAGCGAGATGAATGAGCCCTTCATTCGTGATGCGATTGTCCTCCAAGGACAACTTGATTAGACTCGTCATGTTTCGAAGATGCACCAGTGCCGTGTCGTCCACCCTCGTCTGAACCAGGCAGAGTTCCTGCAGTTGCTTGAGCCCATGCAAATGGATCAGCCCGGGTCCCTGGATGCGCGTTCCGAGCAGATCGAGTGTCTCCAACGCAGTCCGCTGTCCGATTTGAGCCTGCCCGGCGTCCGTGATTGGTGTTTGGCACAGATCGAGGGATTTGAGGATCGGGAAGTAACACAGATTCTTGAGACCTGCATCCGTGACCGCGGAACCTCGAAGCGTAAGCGATTCGAGTTCCCGCGCGACGCGGAGGTGCCGCCAGATGGCATCGCGGATACCGCAGTCCCAAAGGGTAAGCTTGCGCAAGTGCGGAAACGCTTCGAGACGTCGCAGGTCGCGGCTCGAAAGGACTACCTCACTGACAAGTACGGACTTCACATTCCCATCTTCATCATACCAGACGCTACCCCCCATCTCCTTGAACGCGGCAACGGCGTTGGCGGTAGCGGCTTTGTCAGGTTGGTTCATTGGCATAGCCTCATTCTGCTTCACGGTTCGCCCCGAGATCCCCCACGCTCCCCACCTGCGTAAACCGTCGCCGAATCGTCCGCCGGAAGTGCGTCGCTGGATGGCCCATGATCAGGCAGGTCGACGGGGTGTTGCCCGGCGGGATGCCCAGTCGTTTGCAGAGGGTCTTGTTCCGCTGGATGATCGGCGGGGCGCCGCCGATCATCGTGGTGCCCAGGCCCAGCGACTCGGCGGCCAGCATCGCATAGGTGCATGCGATGGCCGCGTCGACCGTGTCGGCGTAGGGCGAATGGTGGAAGATCAAGAGCGCCGGCGAGACGTAGAAGAGCAGATCGCGGCCCTCGCGCCGGCCTTCGACGTAGGTTTCGGCCAGGGGCCGGATGAAATGGGCGAACATCTCATACTTCGCCCGGCCCAGCAAGGGACGCATCGCCGCGAGCACCCACGGCCGGAATATCCTGAGCAAGCCCTCGTAACCTTTGATCACGTCCGCCGCGATCCGTCGCACCTCTTCTCGGCCGTGTACCGCCACGCAGCCGATTATCCTGTGCATCACGGGCATGTCGTTTCTCCTTTTCTCCTTCGGGCTCGGCTACGGCTCCCGCACCGCCGATGCCTCCCCCGGCCATACCCGGGCGAAGTCCGCCGGGTTGAGTGTGAGCAACGCGTCGGCGCCTTCGCGGGCGGCGACGTTTGCCGCCAATGCATCGTAGACCACGCCGCCGGAGAGATGCTTCGCCGCCAGGTCCGCCAATACGGCCTTGTACTGGGCGGTGCCGATGCTCTTGACGCGGGCGATCCGAACGACGTTCTCCTCGATCATCCGCAAAGCCAGCGGCGGATCGACCCGCGGGCGGACCGGCAACCGGGTTAGAACCGCGTAGAGTTCCGCCAGCGTGTGCGTCGAGACGATCATCTCGAACTCCCCCTGGGCGGCGCGATGGAGCCACGTCAGCGCCCGGGGGTGGGCCGGGTGGCTCTCGACCTGGGCGGCGACGAGGACCGACGTATCGAAGAAGACCTTCATTTGCCCCTCGTGCCACCTTCGGAGCGCGGCGGATCGGCGAGCGAATCCAGGCGGGCGTTCCTCTCTCGCGCAACGGCGCCTTCAATATCCCCGACCGCCTCGGCGGAAACGACCAGAATCCTGTCCTTCATCCGTACCAACGGCTTTTCACGGACGGGGCGCAGGACGATTGCGTCGTCCGTTTCGTCGAGATCCAGGAGCGTCCCGTCCGATAGCCCGAAACTCTCGCGTACGGCCTTCGGCAGGACGACCCTGCCGACCTTGTCGATTTTGACTTGCATGGGCTGCAAACAATGGTTATTGCTAATACCATTTACCATTCAATAATACCATTTTCGGCGGCGCAGGTCAATATCGGCCCCCATTCGGGCGTGACAATTGTCTTTGGCGGCTTTAAGCTGTGGCGTGGCGGGCATTTGGCCACGCTTTGTGCCATTGGCCGTTCCGATCCAGCGTATCGAGGGCCGCGACCGCCGAGGCATTGAGCCGGTCCCATCGGCGGCCGTGGTCTTTAAGCCGTTTTGTGCATAGTTTGCACTGCGATTCAAGGAAAAGTCCTCGATCGCTTCGGCCTCATCCCCTTCCCCGCTCCTGAGAAGTTCGAAGGACTGGGGTCAATTCTCCCAATCGGGCCGAAGCACGCGCCTTCCGCACTCTGGTTCCCCGGAAGCGTTCGCGCGTCGCGGTGGTCTTGGTTGACAACCTTCGGGACAATAGCGATAATGCGGATTCCGGGATACCCGGGGCGAACTGTCAATTGTCTCCCAAGGAGGCTTCGATGAAGCACTTCTTACTCACATTCGTTGCCACAACACTTCTCAGCCTGGCGTCCGGGTCCTTCGCGGCCGAAATCGCCGTCGACAACACGGCCGCCCTCCACGCGGCGATCTCGCGCGCCACGCCCGGCACCACGATCCTCATCGAAAGCGGGACCTACGCCGGGGGAATGCGATTCCAGGGCATTTCCGGGACGGCCGAGGCGCGGATCGTCGTGAAGGGGGCCGATCCCGAGAACCCGCCGGTCTTCCAGGGTGGAGCGCAGGCGATGCACTTCTCGAACTGCAACTACCTGACGCTGGCCGACTTCGTTGTCGACGGCTGTACACGGAACGGCCTCAACTGCGACGACGGCGGGAGCTTCGAGACGCCCATGCACGGTCTGATCATCGAGAATGTCACGATCCGACGCATCGGACCGAAAGGGAATCACGACGGGCTCAAGATGAGCGGGGTCGACCGGTTCATCGTCCGCGACTGCCGATTCCTCGGCTGGGGCGGCAGCGCGATCGACATGGTCGGCTGCCACCAGGGGGTCGTGGAGGATTGCACGTTCCGCGGCGAAGAGGGATTCAGCAATTCGGAGGGCGTGCAAATGAAGGGGGGGTCAGCGGATATCCTCGTCCAGTGCTGCTTCTTCGACCGCGCCGGCGCCCG
>CAZFQG010000107.1:0-21841 GCA_964520785.1 uncultured Planctomycetaceae bacterium
GACCCCGGGAACCGCAAAACGGCTGAATTCCAAACGACCTTCGCGGACGCCCAGCAATACGTGTTTTCGTCGACCGGTGTCGGTTCAGGCGCGTGGATTGCATTGGGCGGAGACCCGTTGGGTCCGGATCAGACCGCGGTCCCGGCGTTCGCGGTCTCGGTCGACGGCGACGTGATCAACTACGAAATCGCGATGCGTCCCTACGACTACTTCAACCGGAACGATCCCCCGTCCTCGACGGTACTCACGCTCGGCACCGGCATGGTTATCGGCTTGGATGTCGTCATCGATTCGCGGACGAGCGCGGGGGGATTCGGAATGCTCTGCGAGAACACGATGGCGGGTAAATGGCACTTGGCGGAGCAAATCCAAAGGTACACGCTCGTCGGCCAGTCCGGCGTTCTCGACGGGGACCTGAACGGCGATGGAATGGTCGGCAGTGCCGACTTGGACATCGTCCGCGCCAATTGGGGACAATCGGTCGAGGCCGGGTGTCTCTCGTGCGGCGATCCCTCGGGCGACGGCACGGTCGGCAGTGCCGACCTCGATATCGTCCGCGCCAACTGGGGTCGGACCGCCGCCGCGGCGGCGATCCCGGAACCAGGCACGGCCATGTTGCTCCTGGTTGCCGCGGCGCTCTTCGTATTGCGGCGGCGATAACCGCAATACTTCGCTTGCATTTTAGGAATCGAATTTACTCCCCGTACGATAGCGGCGTCACGACCTGAACCAAGCCAAAACGGGTGGTTGTGCCGCCGCTTTCGGGGTGTCAGTGCCTTTTTTCTGAAATACGTGTTCCTGTCGGGGGACGAGCGGGAGTCCTAGTGCTTTGTCAAACGGTGGGCATTGGGGTTGATGTCTCGGTTTCGTCCGGGCGATCGCGGTACTTCGGCGCGCTGTCAAACCAACTTCTTGGTGTTGACAGAGCACTACCCTCTGAACCGATGAGATGGCGTACAGTTTCTTTGGGGTGATCTTCGCCTTGGACAGCAACCGGTGAAGATGCAAGAATACCTTCGGGTTCGTTCGGTCATCATTTTTTCTGCGTTCGATCGTGTCCCAAGTCATCCGACCCGAATAAGACGTGAGCCTCTCAGACGGTGAAGATTCATGAGTCCCTCAGACGGTACGGCTCAGAAGCCGGACCGACACACTAAACCGAATTCCGTACGGCCTTCGACCTCATGGAAATCACGATTCCGACGGTTTCTTCCTTGGATCGTTGGTCTCCTGTTGATCCTAAGTGTCGGCGTCGTTTTGGCTTATTTGGCGTTTCAGCCGCGAGGAGCGAATGACGTCGAAAACCAAGTGGAGAAATCCACTCGGTGGACCTGTTCCATGCATCCCCAGATCAATCTACCCAAACCGGGTCAGTGTCCAATCTGTTTCATGGACCTGATTCCGCTCGAGGAGGAGTCGGGAGGGGATGAGAGCCCGCGACGCCTGACGATGTCTGCCCGAGCGGCTGCGCTGGCGGACATCCAAACGTCTCCGGTTGAGCGGAAATACGCCACGGCAAGAGTCCGGATGGTCGGCAAAATCGTCGCGGATGAGACCCGCATGGCCGACATTACGGCGTGGGTCGGAGGGCGGTTGGATCGGCTTTTCGTCGATTACACGGGCACTACCGTTCGTAAGGGGGACCATCTGGTTTCGCTCTACAGTCCCGACCTGATCGTGGCCCAGACGGAGTATCTGCGGAGCATCGAAAGCGCTGAACGAGCCAGCCGTCTCGATCCGAAACTGGCCGAGTCTCAACTGCAAAGCGCGGAAGAAAAACTTCGGCTGATGGGTTTGCTCCCCAGGCAAATCGAAGAGATCCGGGAACGTGGTACGCCGAGCGACCATTTGACGGTCTATTCGCCAATCGGCGGGATCGTGATGGAAAAACATGCCAACGAAGGGGCGTACGTCGCGACCGGAACGAGAATATACACGGTCGCCGAACTTTCCGTCGTCTGGGTGTATTTGCACGCTTACGAATCGGATTTGCCTTGGCTGCGTTACGGCCAGCGCGTCGAATTCACGACCGAGAGCCGCCCCGGTGAGGTTTTCGAAGGTCGGATTGCGTTTATCGACCCGGTTCTCGACGAGAAAACGCGAACCGTTCGGGTCCGCGTGAACGTGGCGAACGCCGACGGGACGCTCAAGCCGGGGATGTTCGTCCGTGCCGTCGTCCAAGGCCGGCTAGACGCGTCCGGCGATATTTTCGACCCCCTTCTCGCCGGAAAATGGATATGCCCCATGCATCCCGAGATCGTCAAGGAAGCATCCGACGATTGCGGGATTTGCGGGATGGAATTGGTTCCGGCGGCGGAATTGGGCTACTCGGTCGCGGCGGAGACGGCCGGGCCGGCATTGGTGATTCCGGCTACCGCCCCCCTGATCACCGGCAAACGGGCCGTCGTCTATGTCGCGGTCCCGGATACCGACCGCCCAGCGTTCGAGGGACGCGAGGTAATCTTGGGTCCGAGAGCGGGCGATGAATACGTCGTTCGGCGGGGATTGAACGAGGGGGAGCGAGTGGTCACCAACGGGAACTTCAAACTGGACAGTGCGCTGCAGATTCGTGCCAAACCGAGCATGATGAATCCGCCCGAGGAAAAGGACCGATTGGCGGAGGGCGCCGAACCGCTTGACGTGCCCGCGGCGTTTCGCGCCGAACTCAATCCGATTTACGAGGCATACCTGGAGGCGCACACGGCTCTGGCGGACGATCGCCCGGCCGAAGCGTCGGCCGCCTTCGCCGGGATGAAACAGGTCCTCGACGCATTCCAGGCGGGAGATATCTCGGCCAAAACCCGGAACGGTTGGAGAGAGATTCGTGAGGCGCTCGCGACGGCGCTGCGCGACCTCGACGGAGAGACCGACATCGAGATGATCCGGACCCGATTCGAGCCTTTGTCCGAAGGCATCCTCGAACTGGCGGGCCGGTTCGGCCACGCACGCAAAGACGCTCTTCACCGCGCGTTCTGTCCCATGGCGTTCGAGAACCGGGGGGCCGCGTGGCTCCAATCGGGCGAGACGATCTCGAATCCCTACTTCGGCCACGCCATGCTTCGCTGCGGCGAGATTCAAGAGACGTTCGCTCCGGCAGGTGCCGTGGATTCCGATGATGAATCGGAGGGAGGCGATGGCGGATAGTCCCTCGCGCGATATTATCGGCCGGGGCGTCGACGGTGTTCTCCGGTTCTGCCTGGAGAATAAGCTGATCGTCCTGCTGCTGCTTCTGGCGATCGTGGGGTGGGCCCTGATGGTCATGCCGTTCGACTATGAGATCGGCTTTCTGCCGCGAGAGCCCGTTCCGGTAGACGCCATTCCCGACATCGGAGAAAACCAACAGATCGTCTTCACCGAGTGGCCGGGCCGATCTCCACAGGACGTGGAAGATCAGATCACCTATCCGCTGACGGTCTCCCTCTTGGGTGTTCCGGGCGTGAAGACGATCCGCAGTCACTCGTACTTCGGGTTTTCCAGCGTTTACGTCGTTTTCGACGAAAATGTCGACTTCTACTGGTCCCGCTCCCGTATCCTTGAACGGCTTAGCGTGGCCCGGAAGGAGTTGCCGGAGGGGGTCACCCCGGCATTGGGGCCGGACGCGACGGCGCTGGGGCAAATCTTCTGGTATACGCTCGAAGGTAGGAATCCCGAAACGGGCGAGCCGGCCGGCGGGTGGGACCTGGACGAGTTGCGTTCGATTCAAGATTGGACCGTTCGCTATGGGCTCCAGGCGGCCGAAGGCGTCAGCGAAGTCGCGTCGGTCGGAGGATTCGTCCGCGAATACCAGATCGACGTCGACCCGGACGCGATGCGGGTCTACGGCGTCCGGCTTTCGGAGATATACAACGCCGTCCGTAATTCGAACGTGGACGTCGGGGCACGAACGATCGAAGTCAACCGCGTCGAATACGTGATTCGCGGTCTCGGGTTTTTGAAGAGTGTTGAAGATATCGAAAAGACGGTCGTGAAGTCGAACGACAACGTACCGGTTTATCTGGAGAACATCGCACGGATAACTACCGGCCCCGCTCTCCGCCGCGGGGCGCTTGATAAAGGGGGGGCGGAGGCTGTCGGGGGCGTGGTCGTGGTCCGCTACGGTGAGAACCCGCTGGAGACGATCGGGAACGTCAAGAACAAGATCGATGAAATCGCTCCGGGGCTCCCGGAAAAGACGCTCTCCGACGGCAGCACATCGAAGGTGACGATTGTTCCCTTCTACGACCGAACGGAGTTGATCCACGAGACGCTGGGGACTCTCCGCCGGGCCCTGACGGAGGAAATCCTCGTTACGCTCATCGTCGTCGTCGTGATGGTGATGCATCTGCGGTCCTCGCTGCTGGTCTCGGCGCTGTTGCCGCTGGCGGTGATGCTCGCCTTCATCGCGATGAAGATATTCGGGGTCGACTCGAACATCATGTCCCTTTCCGGAATCGCCATCGCCATCGGGACGATGGTCGACGTGGGAATCATCCTGTGCGAGAACATCCTCCGGCATCTCGACGAGGCGGAGCCCGACGAAAGCCGTTTGGAGCTGATATTCCGCGCGTCGAGCGAAGTGGGCCGGCCGGTCTTGACGGCGATTCTGACGACCGTGATCAGCTTTCTGCCGGTCTTCGCCATGGTCGGCCAGGAGGGAAGGCTCTTCCGGCCCTTGGCATTCACGAAGACCTTCGCCCTGATCGCCTCCGTCGTCGTGGCGCTGGTGTTGATTCCGCCGATCGCCCACATCCTCTTCGGCATGAAGGTGAACCGTCGCTGGATGCGGTTCGCGTTCGCCGCTCTGTTGGTCGTCTCCGCGGCGGGAATCGCGTGGTGGTTCGGCGCGGTTCTATTAGGAATCGCGATGCTATCGTGGGCTCTGTGCATCGTCGCGACGGATTTCGTGCCGCCGCGGTTCTCGGCCTGGACGCCGCATGCCGCCGGCGCGATCGCCGTCGTACTCGTTCTCTTCATCCTGACGGAGCACTGGGTGCCGCTGGGACCGGAAAAGGGCATCGTCCGGAACCTCATCTTCGTCGGAACTCTCATCGGAAGCGTCTTGGGCGGGTTCCTGCTGTTCCTGCGGGCATACGAGCCGCTCCTGCGATTCTTCCTCGCTCACAAAGGCGTCTTCTACCTGATGCCGATCTCCAGCGTCCTCTTGGGATTGAGCGTCTGGCTTGGGTTCGACACGACGTTTTACGTCATCCCGTGGACGGCTTCGCGGGTCGGTATTTCCTCCGAGGCGATCCGGGGAAATCCCGCGTGGGTGTGGGCTCGCCACGCGTTTCCGGGCCTGGGAAAAGAATTCATGCCTCCGCTGGACGAGGGTTCGTACCTGCTGATGCCGACGACCATGCCCCACGCATCGATCGGTGAGGCAATGGACGTCCTCTCCAAGCAGGACATGGCGATTACCGCGATTCCGGAGGTTGAAACGGCGGTCGGCAAGATCGGTCGAGTCGACAGCCCGCTCGATCCGGCTCCCATTTCAATGGTCGAGACGATTATCACCTACAAACCGGAATACCTCGTTGATGACGACGGCAGGCGGCGGACGTTCCGGCACGATTCGACGCAAAACGACCTCTTCCGCGACGACCGGGGCAACCCAGTGCCGGCGTTCGACGGACAATCCTATACCGTCCGCGGCAGGTTCGTGCGGGACGACGAAGGCAATCTCATTCCCGATCCGGACGGGATGGTCTTTCGCCTGTGGCGGCCGGCGCTCGATCCGGAACTCAATCCGGGTCGCGACGCCTGGCACGGCGTCAACGAGCCGGACGATATTTGGGACTTGATCGTCGACGCGGCGGAAATCCCCGGGACGACGTCGGCCCCGCGACTCCAGCCGATCGCCGCGCGGCTGGTAATGCTGCAAACAGGCGTCCGGGCCCCGATGGCGGTGCGTATTTTGGGAGACGACCTGAAAAAGATCGAACAAGTCGGGTTCGCCGTGGAGGAACTGCTTAAGGAAGTCCCGGGCGTGGAACCGGAAGCCGTCGTCGCGGATCGGATCGTCGGCAAGCCCTACCTGGAAATCGACATCGATCGCCGGGAGATCGCGCGATACGGCATGAGCATCCGCGACGTGCAAGACGTCATCGAAACGGCGATCGGTGGTCGGAAGATCACCACGACCGTCGAAGGGCGAGAGCGGTACCCGGTCCGCGTTCGATATCTTCGCGAACTCCGCGACACGATCGAATCGCTCCAGGGAATCCTCGTCTCCAGCGCCGGAGGAACGCAGATTCCCTTGGGCGAGGTGGCCGAGGTTCGCTATGTCCAGGGGCCGCAAGCGATCAAGTCGGAAGATACTCGCCTGGTCGGATACGTCATCTTCGATAAGAAATCGGGCTACGGCGAGGTGGACGTCGTGGAACGGGCCCGGGCATTTTTGGATCGGAAAATCGCCGACGGAGAACTGGTCCTTCCGCCGGGGACGAGCCGGCCGACGTTCATCGGAAGTTATCAGAACCAGGTCCGCTCCGCGAAGACCCTGGCCGTGGTAGTTCCCCTTGCGCTGTTCTTGATTTTCATCATCCTCTATCTACAATTCCGCGCGGTTTCAACGACGTTGTTGATTTTCATGGGCGTGTTCATCGCCTCCTCGGGCGGGTTCATCATGTTGGGCCTGTATTCGACGGATTGGTTTTTGAATTTCTCCGTTTTCGGCTCGTCGATGCGCGAGCTGTTTCAGGTCCAGCCCTTCAACCTGAGTGTCGCGGTCTGGGTCGGTTTTATCGCCCTTTTGGGAATCGCGACGGACGACGGCATGGTCGTGGCATCGTACCTGGACGAATCGTTTCGCAAACGAGAACCCGAAACGAAGCAGGAAATCCGTGAGGCGACCGTCCGCGCCGGATTGCGCCGAATCCGCCCCTGCCTGATGACCACGGCGACGACCATTTTGGCCCTGATTCCGGTCCTCACCAGCACCGGCCGCGGGTCGGACGTCATGGTACCGATGGCGATTCCCTCCTTCGGCGGCATGACGATCGCGATCATGACGTTGTTTTTCGTTCCCGTCACCTATTGTCTGGTTCGAGAATGGAAATTGCAGGTCAGGAGAAAACTTGCCCAAGTGTCGCAAGACTTGGCGAAGTGAAGACAGGGTTATTTCCCTGCCAGTTTCGAGTCGTGTAAAAGAATTCCAACAGGAAAAGGAGTGAAAAAATGTTCAGATTCCCATTCGCGTTGCCGAGCATACTCATCGCGGTGACCATCGTTGTTGCCGGCTGTGGCAAACAAGATACTGTGCCCGCCCCGGATGGGGCGCCGGCGACGGACGGTACCGCGACGTCGGCCGAAGATCCGAAGATCGCCGAAGCCCTGGCAAAGCTTGATCCGGCGGACCAGGAATTGGCCAAGAAGCAGAAAACCTGCCCCGTCAGCGGGGAGCCTCTAGGCTCGATGGGAACGCCGGTCAAGGTCACGGTCGAGGGCCGAGAGGTCCTCTTGTGCTGCAAGGGCTGCGAGGCGGCGATCCAGGAAGACCCGGACAAGTACCTGGCGGAATTGCCGGAATAGCCGCGGATCGCCCCGACCGCCTGGGAAGACTTTAGCGGTTTTATGCACGAAGCCGGTCGTGTCATTTTACGGAAGTGCCGCGCCGTGTGACGCCGATTGAAGGAATGATTCGGATTCAATCGTTTATTCATGGTTTAGCGAGGTAAGGGATTACGCGTGGGACGACGGATGATGCGATCGGCGGTGACGGCGAGCCTTGTCGCCGTGTGCGCACTCTCGTGCCGTGCCGCGGAACCCCCCGTTGTTATCTATCCGGAACCGGCTCGTGATGTTCGAAGCGGCGGCGGCCGATTCGATCCGCCGCCGACACGGCATCCCGCACACGCGCGCTCCGCAGCGGCCCAGGCCTCCTATTCTTATCCGCTGGAACGGCTTCCTTCGGCGGCCGGCGTTCCCGAGCAGGCTCCCCTGGAAACGCTCGTCGGATACGCCCTGAGCAACAATCCGGAGATACAATCGCTCCGCTATCGAGCCAGGTCGCTTTCGGCGCGCGTTCCGCAGGCCATCTCATTCCCCGATCCGAAGTGGATGACGAACGTCTTTCTGGAGCAGATTCAAACGGCGGCCGGCCCGCAAGAGGTGGCCGTCAGCCTTTCCCAGACCTTTCCCTGGTTCGGCAAACGCGAGTTGCGGGGCCAGGTGGCCTGCCATGAGGCGTTTGCCGCGTACGCCGCGTTGATGGCAAAGGAACTGGAAATCATCGAAGGGGTAAAACTCGCGTACTACGATCTCTATTACGTACAACGCGCAGCCGCCGAAATACGGCGGCTGCAGCCGCGACTGGAAGACATCATCGCCGTATCGAAGGTCAGGTACGAAACGAATGCCCCAGGCGCCGATCTCGGCAGCGTGCTTCAGGCACGGGTGGAGTTGGCTCAATTGAAGACCGATCTGATCTCGTTGGATCGGGCCGAAATCGCGGCGAAGTCGCGGCTCGCCAAGTTGCTGCACATGCGCCCCGGGACGGAATTCATCGCCTCCTCCGAAGTCGAGCGCAGTCGGGTGGAACGAAAAGTCGACGTGTTGGTCGAACTGGCGGCCATGTACCAACCGGAACTCCGGGAAATCCACTCGGAGATCCGTCGAGACCGGTCGGCGACGGCGCTGGCGAAAAAGGACTATTGGCCGGATATTTCGCTCGGCGTGAACTGGTATGGAATCGGCTCCGAGGGGCTCAGCCCTGTCGCGGACGGCCGGGACGCCGTCGCGGTCGGCATCGGCGGCAATTTGCCGGTCTACCGCGCTCGACTCGACGCCGCGGTACGCGAGGCTCGCTACCGCGAGGCGGCAGACCGCCGAAGGTACGCGGCGGCGCGAGATCGGATTCAATCGGAAGTAGAAACCCTCTACGCCATCTTCCAAGAACATGATCGGATTCTCGCCGTCTTGGAGTCGGAAATCCTTCCGCAAGCCGAGCAGGCCCTCGATCTCGTTTTCGAGGCCTACCGTACCGGATCCCGAGACTTCGAGCAGCTCATCGACGTCTACCGCACTCTGGTCCGCTACCGGCTCGACCGATATCGCCAGATAGCAGAGCGTGAACAGGCGGCCGCTTCCTTGGAACGCGCCGTCGGCCGGATTCTCGACGCGGTTTCCGATTCTCCCGAGATGAACGCCTTTACCACCGCCGCGAACTGACCCGCGGGCCTTCCAAGCCGTTCTTCCTCGCCGTCACCACGCCGCAAGCGGGAGGAGTCGAACGGCCGTTCCACGGGGCGCATTTCGCGCCTCCTTTTCCACATTCGGGCAAACTGCGTCAAAGTCTTTCGATCCAGCGCCTTTTTCGACCCGGCCCCGCTTGGTAGACTAAGAACTCGTATAGAATTAACTTCCCGAATTCCCGGGGGCGATCCCGAATTTCACTCCGCTACGCTGCGTGAAAATCAGGATGGGCCCCCCAACTAATTTACGGACAAGTTCTAAGGTGGCTGGCGCTGGCGCTATTGATAGCGTAAAGGAAGACCGGCGCATGAGCCGGTCGCTTTCGTTCCTCCTTGAGATTGCCCCCCCTATGGAGCCTTCCGACATGACACGCTTCTTCTGCCATGGTATCCGCTCGTCGCGTCCGAGATTCATTATCTTGCTTTGCATTCTCGGCGTCTCGCACCAGGTCCATTCCGTCGTCGCCGGCGCGGAAGAGGGGCTCCGCGTCACCGTCTTCCAGGCCGACGCGACCCCACCCATCGGAAGCCCCGTCGCCTATGTGCCCGCGCGGAAGATCGAGGATCCCTTAAGTGCCAGGGGGGTCGTTTTGTTGGGGTCGGGAGACCCGATCGTCCTGTGCGCGGTTGATTGGATCGGGATTGGCAACTCGGGACACGACGAGTGGCGCGAGAAGCTCGCGGAGGCGGCCGGGACGACACCGGAGAGGGTCGCCGTCCACACGCTGCACCAGCACGACGGCCCCCGGTGCGACTTTGCGCACGAGGCCCTCCTGGAGGAACTGGGGCAGGGTGGGAAACGCTACGACGTGGCGTTCGCGCGCGAGACGATCGGGCGGACGGCCGAGGCGATCCGCGAGTCCCTACAGGCCGCGCGGCGCGTGACGCACCTGGGAATCGGCGCCGCGAGGGTCGAGAAAGTCGCCTCGAACCGCCGGATTCTCGGTCCCGACGGCAAGGTAGCGATGGGACGGATGAGTTCCTGCCGCGACCCGAAGGCGATCGCCGCCCCCGAGGGGGTGATCGACCCCGTCTTGCGAATGTTGAGCTTCTGGGAAGGGGACGCGCCGATCGTCTGCCTCAGCTACTATGCCACCCACCCGCAAAGCCATTACGGCAAGGGGGACGTCACGTCGGAATTCGTCGGACTGGCGCGAACGGCGCGCGAGGAGGCGCTTTCCGGTCTGCCGCACGTCCACTTCAACGGAGCGGGCGGCAACGTCGCGGCCGGCAAATACAACGACGGCTCGCCGGAGAGGCGGCCCGTTTTGACCCGGCGGATGGCCGAGGGGATGCGCCGCGCCTGGGAGGCGACCGAAAAGACTCCCATCACGGCGGACGACGTCGAGTGGCGCGTGGCCCGGGTCGCCCTCCCTCCCGCGAAACACCTGGTAATGGAGGACTTGCGCAAACAACTGACCGACGCCGACGCCGACCGGCAACGGATCGCCGCGAAAATCGTCTTCTTGGAGCGGATCGAGCGGGGCCACCAAACCGAACTCTCCCGATTGCGGCTGAAGAACGCGTACATTCTCCACATGCCGGGCGAGCTGTTCGTCGAATACCAATTGGCCGCGCAGCAAATGAAGCCCGACGCATTCGTCTGCATGGCCGCCTACGGTGATTACGGTCCTTCGTACATCGGCACGAAGGTGTCTTACTCGCAGGGAGGCTACGAAACCAGCCCCAGGTCCTCGAACGTCGCCCCGGAGGTGGAGGAGGTCCTCATGCAAGCAGTGCGGGAACTTCTGGGAACGCGGTAGCGAGTAACGGCCGGTCTCTCCCGGCGGACCGAAGACGACCGCGGCGAACCGTCGCATTCCGGCGACCTACCGGTCCGCGAACCACGCGAACGTCGCCATGTCGACTCCGGGTTCCCGATCGACATTGATTCGGAAGGTTTCAGGGCCGATATCGGAAATCCAGAACTTCATCGCGTCGCCGAGGTGGTTCGTCGGCGTCACTCGAATCCCCGCGGCGGAAGGCGGCGCGGCCAATCCATGGTGAACGGTCACGAAACACATGGTATGCCCCCCTCGCGCGGGGATGCTTGGTGGCTTTCAGGGATAAAAAAGCGGTGGCGGTTTACCGTTAAAACTCTATTGGAAGCCCCCGGTTATTTTGGTATCTTTCCGGACAGTGATGGAAATCACCATGAGCGGTTCCGAGTTTTACAGGAAGTACCCTCGGAAGCCCATTGTTCCGCATCGGATGCGCCCTCGGCGCGAACCGTTTCGGACGAACAGCAGTGCAGCCCAAGAAATCGCCGCATCGGGCCGACAAGGAAGGTGGCCATTATGCAAGTTGAACAAAACACCGCCCTTCGCGTTCATATCCGCTGGATGATCCGAAGAGACATGACGGACGTCCTCGAAATCGAGCGCAGCGGGTTCGAATTCCCCTGGTTCGAGGAAGATTTCGTCCGTTGTCTCAGGCAGCGCAACTGTATCGGGATGGTCGCCGAACACGAAGACCGCGTCGTCGGCTTCATGGTGTACGAGTTGCAGAAGACCCGCCTGCACATACTCAATTTCGCCGTCGCCCCGGAATTCCGCCGCCTCTCGGTCGGAACGCAAATGGTCCGGAAGCTTATCGGCAAACTCTCCCCCCAGCGGCGAACACGCATCGTCCTCGAAGTCCGAGAGACCAATCTCGCCGCGCAGCTCTTCTTCCGTGAGAACGGGTTCCGAGCCGTCTCCGTCCTCCGCAAATTCTACGAGGACTCCCCGGAAGATGCGTACTTGATGCAATTCCGCTACCGTTCAAAGCCGAATGAGCCGGTACTCCACCCCGCCACGGGTCGCAACCGGATCGAATTCCATGAACACGTGAGAAATCGCCTGACTGGTTGAGTCCTCTTCCGCAAGATTATCGATGGCTCACGAGCGAAGAGGGAAAACGGGCCCTGCGCCGCGCCGAACGCCTCTCGTTACCCCTCCTGCGACTCTTGGAGACGCTCCGCGCCGAGTTCGGCGACGCCCGCGCACGCCTCCTCGTCGAGCAATGTTCGCTGCGCCGCCGCGCGGTTGAGAAATTCTCTTTTCCCGAGAGGATGTTCTTCACCTCCCAGGGGTTGGAACAGGCGACCGACGAAGCGATCGCCGCCGTAAAGGCCGCGCGCTTCGCCCCCTTCGGAAAGGTCGCCGACTTCTGTTGCGGGATCGGGGGCGACCTCTTGGCGCTCGCGGCCCATGCGGAAGTAACCGGCGTGGAACGCGACGTCGTCCGGGCCACGCTAGCTCGGGCGAATCTGGAAACGGCCGGTTTTTCCCCGGAAAGGGCTTCGGTCCGAGAAGCGGAGGTCGCGGCACTCGACCCCGCGGAATACGAGGCTTGGCACCTGGATCCGGATCGCCGTCCGGGTGGGACGAAAACGACCCGGTTCGAGCTCCACGACCCCGGACCGGACTTCCTGTCGCGCGTCCTCTCCGGTTGCCTCCACGGCGGGTTGAAGCTCTCTCCGGCGACGCGGTGGACCTTCGGGGTTCAACAGGAGGTCGAGTTGGAGTGGATCAGCCGGCGGAGGGAGTGCCGCCAACTGATGGTTTGGTTTGGCGAGCTTGCCCAAGAACACGGATTCCGCAAGGCAACACACGTCTCGGCGGACGGACGGACGACGGAAACCCTCATCGGCCACCCGGGGAGTTGCACTCGCATCGCGGAGAATCTGAAAGAATTCCTCGTCGAGCCCGATCCGGCCGTACTGGCGGCCGATTTGACGGGCGCGTTCGCCGAGCGGTTCAACCTTCAGTCCGTTTCGCGACAAATTCCCTATTTCACGGCGGAATCGCCGGTCAAGAACCACTTAGCCTCCTCGTTTGAGATAATTGACATCGGCCCATTTGATAGGAAACGACTGAGTCGCGTTCTTCGCGAAAAACGGATCGGGTCCCTGGAGATCAAAAAGCGCGGGATCGACCTGGACCCGGAGACACTCCGGCGCAAGCTCAAGCGTCAGGGCGAGGAACTAGGCACATTGGTTATTTTCCCCCATAAAGGTGGGGTCATTGCAGTTCTTGGACGTCGGTGGCAGGATAAGTTGAATTGACTCAATTGACCATGTCGTAGAATTACCATATTGAACCTTGAACCTGGGAACTTTCCGGAGTTATTTGTTTCTTGCAGGAAACACAAAAAGCGGTGGATTTCCGATCATTGTCCAGGCCGGCATTGGATAATAGGCGAACGAAAAAGAAATGGGAAAAACGGCTATCGGAATAGATCTCGGTACGACCTTTTCCGCCGCCGCCTGGGTCGCGACCGCTGGAAAGACCGCGATGATTCCGGACGACCAGGGGGAACTCCTCACCCCCAGCGTGGTCCTTTTCGAAGATACGGAGATCATCGTCGGGAAAGAAGCCCTGAAGGCCGCGCCGACGGCACCGGACCGGGTGGCCCAGTGGGTAAAGCGGGACATGGGGGCCGCCGTCTACCGCAAACCGATCCGGGGCGACTTCATGCCGCCGGAGGTCGTTCAGGCCTGCATTCTGCGAAAGCTCAAGAAGGACGTTTACCGCGTCACCAAGGACGAGGGAGACTTCGTCATCACCGTTCCGGCTTATTTTGACGACGTTCGCCGCAAGGCGACGGCCGACGCGGGAGAGATGGCCGGAATCCACGTACTCGATATCGTCAACGAACCGACCGCGGCCGCGTTGGCGTTTGGGGAACACGCCGGGTTCCTCGCGAAGACCGGTGCGCCGGTCCGCGAGATGACGATTCTCGTCTACGATTTGGGGGGGGGGACGTTCGACGCGACCCTGCTTCATTTGGCTCCGGGGGACATCCGCACGCTGGCGACCGATGGTGACGTGCAATTAGGAGGTCATGACTGGGATCAACGGCTGGTGGACCATCTCGCCGAACACTACCGGCAGGCTTACGGAGAAGATCCTCGGGAGAACCCGCGGTTGCACGCTCGACTGCATGCCGCGGCGGTGGAGGCGAAGCACGCGCTTAGTGCGCGGACGAAGGCGACGATGCGCTTGGAGGCGGAAGGGAAGACCTTCGAAGTCCCACTCACCAGGCAGCAATTCGAGGAACTGACGGCCGACTTGCTCGAACGTACCGCTTATACGACCCGGCAAATCCTGATGGCGGCCGGAATCCGGTGGAACGACGTCTCTCGGGTGCTCCTCGTCGGCGGTTCCAGCCGGATGCCGATGGTCGAGCGGATGATACGGGATTTGTCCGGGATGGAGCCGGATCATACGGTCAACCCCGACGAGGCGGTTGCGCGGGGCGCAGCCCTCTATGCGAGGTTCCTCCTCGCTCTCGATTCGGAAATCGACGATTTGGACTTCGAAGTAGTCGACGTAAACGCGCACAGCCTCGGGATCGACGGGATCGATCCCGACACGCTGCGCCGGACGAACGTGATCATGCTTCCGCGGAACACGTCGCTGCCGGCGAAGATCACGAGGAAGTTCGTCACCAAGGAGCGCGGCCAGGAGACGATCGTCGTAAAGGTCTTGCAGGGAGAGAATTCTCAGCCGGACTATTGCACGTCGGTCGGCCGGACGGTAATCCGAGGGCTTCCGCCCGATCTACCCCGGGGTTGGCCGGTGGAGGTGACGTTCGAGTACGGCACGAACGGGCGATTGAACGTAACGGCCGAGGTCCCCGGCACGCACCGGCAGATTTCACTCGAACTGGAGCGCGACACGACGATTTCGGCGGAGGGGCTCTCGCGCTGGAAGGAAGTCATCGCGATGGACGGCGGCTTCGACGTCTTGGAGGCGGCGTTGGAGGACATCGCGGCCCAACGCGAACAGGTACCGGTGAAGGCCCATTCCGGGGGAAACGCGACCCTTTCGGAGGCCGGCTCCGTCTGGGAGACGTCGCCGCGCGGCTTCGCCCCGCCGGAGGGTCCGAAACCGCCCTCGGCGTCGTCGAAGCGTGAAATTCGCGTTCCCGACGTTGAAACGTTCGTCGTCAGAAGTCGGCGCGCGACCGGGTTGGGCGTAAAGGGATTCGTCGCCTTGTGGGTCCTTTCGATCGTCGCCGGCGCGTTCATCGCGTATCTGTTTCTGTCATGGTGGGTGCCGGAAGTCTATCCGCCGCCGTGGGGATAACGCGCGAAGAAAGAGACGAAAACGATGACACGAGAGATTGCCGTCGGAATCGACCTGGGAACGACCTACTCCGTCCTGGCCAAGCTGGACGAGACGGGACGTCCCGTGAGCGTCGTCAACGCCGAGGGAGAACGGACGACGCCGAGCGTCGTCTTGTTCGAGGAGGACCAGGCGATCGTCGGAAAGGAAGCGCTCAAGGCCATGGCGACCGAAGCCGACCAGGTCGCCGAGTGCGTCAAGCGGGAAGTCGGATACCGAGTATTCCATAAGGTGATCGGCGGGAAGCACTATCCTCCGGAAGTCATTCAGGCATGGATCCTCAACAAACTCCGCCTGGACGCCGCCGCCCAGATCGGCGCAATCGAGAAGGCGGTGATCACCGTCCCCGCCTACTTCGACGAGGTCCGGCGGAAGGCGACGCACGACGCCGGATACATGGCCGGCCTGGAGGTCCTCGACATCATCAACGAGCCGACGGCGGCGGCGGTCGCCTTCGGCTACGAACAGGGACTCCTCCACCATGATACGGAAGGCGAAACGCTCCGCGTGGTCGTCTACGACCTGGGGGGCGGAACGTTCGACGTCACTGTCATGGAAATCCGCGGGAACGAATTCATTACGCTTGCCACCGACGGCGACGTGCGGCTGGGGGGGTACGACTGGGATTACCGCCTGGTCGATATCGCGGCGGATGCCTTCCTGAAGAAACACGCCCTCGATCTGCGCGAGGACGTAAACTCGCTGGGCCGTCTGTGGCGCGAGTGCGAGGACGCCAAGCGGACCCTCTCGGCGCGGAAGAAGGCGTTCATTACCTGCGAGCATCAGGGGCTGTTGGAGCGGATCGAGGTAACCAGAGAACAGTTCGAGGAGGCCACGCAAGACCTCCTCGATCGGACCCGGTTCACGGTTTCCGAGACGCTCAAGGCGGCCGGCGTAACGTGGGACGACATCGACCGCGTCCTGCTCGTCGGCGGGTCCACCCGGATGCCGATGGTCCGCCGGATGCTCCACGAAGTCTCCGGCCGGGAACCGGACGCGTCAGTCGTGGCGGACGAAGCGGTCGCCCACGGCGCGGCCCTTCACGCGGCCCTCGTCCTGGCCCGGCGAGGCGGCGATCCTGGAAAATTCTCCATCCGCAACGTCAACTCGCACAGCCTCGGCGTGATCGGGACCGACCCGGCCACGAGGCGGCCTCGCAACGGAATCCTCATCCCGCGGAACACGCCGATTCCGGTTACCGCGAAACGAACCTTCCGGACCCAGAAGGACAATCAACGTTCGATCCTCGTCCGGGTCGTCGAAGGGGAGAACCCCTCTCCCGATGAATGCGTCCATGTCGGCGCCTGTACCGTACACCCCCTGCCGGAAAACCTGCCGGCCAGGTCGCCGATCGATATCCTCTTCGCCTACCGGCAAGACGGGACGCTCAAAATGAAGGTCCTCGTCCCGGGGGCGAAGCAGCCGGTCAGCGCGTCTTTCACCCGCGAAAACAGCCTCGGTGTCGAACACCTCGACGGATGGCGGCGATTCATCAGCGGCAAGGAACCGACGAGGCAGTCCGAACCCTGACGCCGCCGCCGGAGGCCTTTTTTTCCCGCCCGCACTGATATACGGTCCCTCTTTCCGAAACGATTTGACTTATGGGAATATACGACCGCGATTATTACCAGCCCGAACCGCAAGGATTTACGATCCGCCGTCCCCAAACGGTCGTCATGACGTTGATCGTGATTAACATCGGGATTTGGATCATCGACAGCCTGCTATTCCGCGATCAAGGCCCGTTCCTCTCCGGACTCGCGAAGTACATGGCCGCCACTCCCGAGTGTCTTCTCCAACCATGGAACTGGTGGCGTTTCCTCACCTACGGCTTCGCGCACGACTCGGCCCCGCTGCACGTCCTCGGAAACATGTTCGGGTTGTTCATGCTCGGGCGCGACGTCGAAATGCGCTACGGAAGAAACGAGTTCCTCGCGTTTTACCTGGTCTGCGTCGTCGTTTCGGGCGCCGCCTGGGCGGCGGTCGATCTGGCGGTCGGAGTCCGCGACGCCACGGTGATCGGCGCTTCCGGGGCCGTCGTCGGCGTGGTCGTCCTTTTCGCGTTCAATTTCCCTCGGCGGACCTTGCTGCTGTTCTTCGTACTGCCGGTCCCGGCGTGGTTCGTCGGCGTTCTGGTCGTCCTGATGGACCTCACCGGCGCCACGGGTCTCCGCGAAGCCGAAGGAAACATCGCTTACAGCGTCCACCTGGCCGGCGCGGCCTTCGCCGCCCTCTATTACCGATTCAACTGGAAGATCACCCCCCTGATCGGAAACTGGTCCTTCACCCTTCCCAAACGCCGTCCGAAATTCCGCGTGATCAACCCGGACGAGGAGCCGCCGGAGCCCCAAGACTCGCGCGACGACGAACTAAGCCGCCGCGCGGACGAAATCCTCGATAAGATCAACCGCGAGGGGATCGAATCTCTCACGCGCAGCGAACGCCGTATCCTGGAGAAGGCCAGTAAGCAGGCGCAGGAGCGACGCCGCGGGCCCTGAAGCGAAGCCGCGGGAGATGTAAGCGGAATCCGTTCTCGGATTCCCGATTCCCAAAGGCGAGCGGCAAGAGGCAACTTGTCGAAACCGTCGCGGCGGATGGCCCTGATCCGGACGGAGGGCCCGAGATTTGCCTCTCGTCGCCAAATCACTTCCACGGCGGGTGCCGGCCCGCGAAGCCCATCCGCGCATAGACAACAATCCCCCCCCCACCGAGTTGCCGCACGGTAAAGTATGGCTGGGCGGTACATTTTTACACCCTGGTCGCCTAACGGGAATTCCAATGCCACCTTGTAGAGGATATGCACGCGGGGGTATTGTATTTGGCGCCGGGGTTTCGTAGTCTGAGGGAATCGGGCGCTGGTGCGCTTTGGCCCTGTGTAGATCGACGTCACTCGCCGAGGACCCATTGATGACTGAGCACATTCCGACTCGGAATTCCGCGGAGGTCCGGTTCGCTTGTCCCAATTGCGGTATATCGCTCCAGGCGAGCGCAGCCCGGCCCGGGACGCGGTTTTCCTGCCCCAAATGCGGTGCCGCCGGCATCGTGCCGAATCCGGGTGACCGGGACATTTCTGACGGTTACGACCTGGGGAGCGTGCCGGAGCGGCCCCGCCTGGCGGTGTTCAACCCACCCCCGCCGCCACGGGAGGAGGACGAGAGGCCGGAGTCGGCAAAGACGGCGGGTGCTCCCAAAACCGCGTCGGAACGTGCAGCCTACAGCGACTACCACCGGCCCGCATTGCCGATCCACCCCATGGTCGATGGGATTTTCGATTTCTTCGGCTCGCGGCGCGTGGTTGCGGCTTGGGCGGGGCTGTCACTCGGTTTGGCGTTCGTGCTCGCCTGTTTCAGTGCCGCCCTCTTCACCGGACGACTCGGTCAGATCGGAATGTCCGGCGGCCCGGTCGAGAACATCGCCGCGATGGTCTTGCTCGGAGTGACCTTTCTGTCGGGACTTCTGTGGGCCGTGCCCATGTTCGTGCATTGTCTGAACATTACCCAGGAGACGGCCGCCGGGAACCGCATGCTGGCGAGTCTTCCGGACGTCGTGTGGATCGATTGGGTCCAGGAATCGCTGTTCGTAGTCCTGCCGATGCTGGCGGCCGGCGTGGGAGCGAGCGTCGTGGGCGGCTACCTGCCGGTCGCGCGCGAATTCGTAGTCGCGACCGTCTTCTTGGTCTTATTTCCCGTCTTCGTCCTCTCGGCGCTGGAGGAACAGGCGTGCTACGCCGTGCTTTCGCTGCGGGTCGCGCGGAGCCTCGGTTTCGCGGGAACGACCTGGTTGATTTTCCTCGCGGAGTCGGCCGCGTTGGTCTTGGCCCTCGGAATCGTCGATCTGCTGGCGCGGTCGGTCCTTTCCGCGGTCGGCACGGTCCTTCCGACGCCGGCGATGGGGGCGAGGATCGTCTTTCTCGCCGTAGAGGTAGTCACCGCGATGATGGTTTACTTCCGCCTTCTCGGCCGCGTGGCATGGGTGATCGAGTCGAAGGAGAGGGAAGTGGAGGAGGCCGACGAGGAGGAATGAATCCAAGGGAGAAACGGATGTGCGGAAGGTTCACACTGCGGACGAACGGGGAAAAACTGGAACGATTGTTCGAGTGCGAGGGTTTCTCGCAGTTGAAGCCGCGATTCAACATCGCGCCGATGCGACCGGTGGCGGCGGTCCGTGCTTCACCGCAGGAAAATGGCCGCCAACTCGCGTGGTTGCACTGGGGATTCGTCCCGCCCTGGGCCAAGGACCGGTCCCTCGGTTCACGGATGATCAACGCGCGGAGCGAAACGGTCGCCACGAAGGCCGCCTTCCGCCACGCGCTGCGCCACGGGCGGTGTTTGATCCCGGTCGATGGCTTCTATGAGTGGCGTCGCGAGGCGGAGAAGGGAACCAAGCAGCCGTATTATATCCACCTGACCGACGATCGGCCCTTCGCCTTCGCCGGGCTTTGGACGACCTGGGAGGGCCCGGATCACTCCCTGCTCGAATCGTGTGCCATTCTGACGACGGAGCCGAACGAGGCGGTCCGACCACTACACAGCCGTATGCCGGTGATCCTCCCGGAAGAGTCTCATTCCGTTTGGCTCGACGCGGAATGTACCGAAGCGGATCGGTTGACCGCCCTGCTCAAGCCGTTCGACGCTGAGCCGATGGACGTTTACCCGGTTGGTACCCAGGTCAACCGGGCGACCTACGATGAACCTGATTGTATTGCGCGGATGGACTTGCCGGAGCAAGGGAGGATGTTCCAATGACAGACGGCGGCACCAAGATTACTCCCCATTCCCTTCAAGTCAAAAACGTAGCCTACAAGTGGGGCATTTCCATTGACCTTATTCCGCCGATCGTTCATAATCGAGTGAGTGGTGCCGGCAACGGGTGCCGACGGTCGGAACCTGCAAATGATTCCAGAACGTTCTCCCGTTAACGCCCCTCAGCCATCTCTTACTGGAGACTGCCATGTATGCTTCTCTGCGCACACTCTTGCCTGTTGTCCTCTTCATTCTCGGGATCGCGTCGCCGGCCGCCGCCGATTCTCCGAAGACCGTGCCCGTCTCCGGCAAGAACCTCGGCACGATCTTCAACAACGATTCGAACAACATCATCTACGCCCTCGACGAGAAGACGGCGACGCCGGACGGATATTTGACCGTGCTACGGGTGTTGCTCGACCGCAAGCCGGGGGTCCTCGCGCAGTGCGTGGGGTTTCCGGACCCGGTGATGTATCCGAGCGAGGTGGCGACGCGGTGGGACAAGTACGCGGTCGAGGCGGCGGACTTGTTGGTGAAGGACAAGGTCTGGCCGAAGCACGATACGGATCGCGAAGTGGCCCTCTTGCGGCAGTTGTTCGACGCCGGGACCAATCCGCTCGATCTGGCGATTCAGGCGTGCCGTGAGCGGGGCGTGCTGTTCGT
The DNA here is from genome assembly GCA_964520785.1 of uncultured Planctomycetaceae bacterium. GTDB lineage: Bacteria > Planctomycetota > Planctomycetia > Pirellulales > Thermoguttaceae > CAZFQG01. Next base: position 20,689 of record CAZFQG010000107.1, read on the forward strand.
CGCCAGTTACCGGATGAACAGCGAGGACTGGTATCATCATACATACCGGCTGAGCGAACTGGGCCGGGCCCATCCGGAATACCGGATCGGGAATTCGGGGGCGCTCGACCCGGCCGTGCCGGAAGTCTATGCCCATCGGATGAAGATATTCCGGGAGGTGGCGTCCAAACACGACATCGACGGAATCGAACTGGATTTCCGCCGCTGGTATCGGATGGTCTCCAACCCCGGCGAGAATCACGTCGTCCTTACGCGGATGGTCCGCGACTGCAGGAAGATGCTCGACGAAGTGGCGCGCGAGAAAGGCCGGCGAAAGCTGCTTCTGGGTGTCCGTGTCGGGCCATCTCTGGACGCCTCCTCGTCCCCTTTCGTATTTCCAGGCATGGAATACGTGAACAACCCAGGCAACGCCTCGTGCAAGGACTTGGGACTGGACGTGAAGACATGGATCCGCGAGGGCCAGCCGTGGGCCCTTCCCCCCGGTTACGTTCTTCCACGGCCCAAGACGACCCGGAAGCCCTGACCCGCCTCAACCAGGTTGAATTCGTCTCAATCTGTCCGTATCTCTGTCCGTATCATCTGGCGACCATGGAATTCCGTGTCCTTTCGGCAACCGTGCAAGACCCGCCCCGAGCGGTTTGGTATCATTCGCCGTCAGCTCGAAAGTTGATGGCTTTGCGGATGACGGCGGATGGGTCTTCGGATGGATGCCGGCGAGAGGGACGAGGTTTGCTCGCCCGCACGCTTGCGATTGCTTTCGCACGCGGTCTCGCCTTCGCGGCTGCGGAGCATTCAGCGGCGGTCTGGAGCGTGGCGGCGAGGGCGGAAGGGGCAGGTGAGGATTCCCGAGTCGCTTTGGAAGGCGGCGCCAAATCACATTTACCACGTCGATGCGCTGGCGCGCGAGCGGGAATTATGGCTCGAGGACCGCCGCTACTTCTTTGAAATCCTTTGGAATGTTAAGGTTGCCGAACGCCCAATCGGCTACGCAATCGGATTCGTATGGAGACGGCGGGCTTTCATGCGTGTATAATGAAACCGGCGTCCCCGACTGAAGGACGCGCGGCAAGGAGTATTGGAACCCGTCATGAAACGTGTTGGTTTTACCTCTGTAGGGGCCGTTTGTCAACCGTTTTTTGGTGTTGGCATTAAA
>CAZFQG010000108.1:0-21721 GCA_964520785.1 uncultured Planctomycetaceae bacterium
AGCGAATGATACCAAACCGCCTGGGACGAGTCTTGCACGGTTGCCGAAAGGACACTATTGAGACGACGACCCGTTTCGCGTAGAATGGATTTGGAAGGAAGAGCGCGCAACCCGTGAGATACACGACGTCCACGATTAGTTCGGCCGGATGTTGGTGGGCGATTTGGACCAGGCACGCGACGTGTGCAATGAGCACCTTCGGGGAAGCAAGAATGATGTGTCGACCGGGACTCTCGAAGGCCGTTGCCGTGTTGGGCATCGGCATCCTTTGCCTGCCGGTTCTCCTTTTTTTGGCGCCTGATATCGAAGAGGGGCGTAACGAGGCGCAGCTCTCTTCGGCATTCCACGACGTGCAACGACTCCACCGGGCACTCGCCGCCGGCGCGGATCGCCACACGGCGATCGCGCTTCCGGAACTCGACCCCTGGGGCCGCCCCTATCAGGTCATTCCGCTCGAGGGGGGGCGGTTTCGAGTCTTGTCCTCCGGTCCCGACATGTCTTTTTCGGCGACCGGTGTCGGCGACGACGATATCTACTCCGACATGCCCGGCTCGCCGATCGATGCGATCGTCGCTCGGAAGAAACAGCAACTGTTCCTTGCCGTTGCGGCAAGCGCGGGCTGCTGGATCGCATTATCGGCTCTCTATCTTTGGCCGCGGACGTCGGCCGGGGGATGATTCGGCTCGGGTTTTCCAGAAAAGCCCGCGGAGGCGGGCCAAACTTGAATGTGAGCGTCCCGTCGGTTAAGCTATAGATCGAAAACACACTACCCCCCACCTCCGGAGATTCTGCCATGCGCCGCGTTTTGGGAATCGTCATCCTGGTTCTTCCCGTTGCTTGCGTCTTTGCCGACGCCCCCCAGGAAGACGAAGAGGGTTTCATCCCTATCTTCAACGGACAAGACATGACCGGTTGGGAAGGGAAGCCGGGTTGGTGGACGGTGGAGGAGGGTGCCCTGACCGCCGAGAGCACGCCGGCGAAGCCGTGCGACAAGCACAACTACCTGATGTGGCGCGGGGGCACCGCGCCGGGCGATTTCGAGCTGAAGCTCTCCTATCGCATCATTGGCGAGGGAGGAAACTCCGGGATCCAGTTCCGCAGCCGCGAGTTGCCCGAGTGGGATATCGCCGGCTACCAGGCCGACATCGAGGCGGGCGATACGTGGACCGGCTGCCTCTTCGAAGTGACCGGCCGGAACGGGGGCGTCGCCATGCGCGGCACCAAGACCGTCATCGACCCCGACGGCACCCAGCATGTCACGAAGACCGGCGATCCGGAAGAACTGATGAAGAAGGTCCGCAAGAACGACTGGAACGACTACCACATCATCGCCAAGGGAAACACGATCACGCTTAAGATCAACGGCACCGTCATGGCCCAAGCGGTCGACAACGCCGTCCACCGCGCCGAGCCGGGCGGGATGATCGCCCTCCAGATGCACCCCGGCCCCCCGATGAAGATTCAGTTCAAGAACATCCGGATCAAGAAGGAGTGATCCCCCGGGAACGATAAGCCGGTCCGTTTTTTTGGGGAAACCGTAAGCGCAACGAGGACTCCCATGCGTTCCTTTATCCTCCCCCTGCTCGTCCTTCTCGCCGTTGGTACCTTTGGCGCCGCCGATGACCGTCCGAACATCGTCCTCATCTTGATTGACGACATGGGGTGGTCCGACCTGGCCTGCTACGGCAACCGCTTCAACGAGACGCCCAACCTCAACCGGTTGGCCGAGGAGGGGGTGCGGTTTACCGATGCCTATGCCTCTTGCCCCGTCTGTTCGCCAACCCGAGCGGCGATCCAGTCGGGCCAGTACCAGGTCCGCTTCGGCCTGAGCGATTTCATCGCGGGACATTGGCGGCCGTTCGAAAAGCTCGACACTCCCCGGACGACCACGTTCATGCCCGCCGAGATCGTCACCATCGGCGAGGCACTGGCCGCGGCCGGGTACAAGACGGGCTACTTCGGCAAGTGGCATCTGGGGGGAAAGCCGGAACACCTTCCGCCCGGCCAGGGATACGCGGAGGTGATTGAAACCCGCGGCGGCCACTTCGCCCCCGGCTTCGCGGCCCTGCCGAAACAGGATATCCCCAAGGGGACCTATCTGGCCGACTTCCTGACCGACAAGACGTGCGAGTTCATCCGCAAGCACCGCGGCGACGGGCCGTTCTTCGTCCAGTTATCCCACTTCGCCGTCCACATTCCCCTGGGTGCGCGACAGGCAAAGGTGGAAAAGTACCGAGACAAGCCCAAGCCCCCGGAAGGCGTCAATAACCCGGTCTACGCGGCCATGGTCGAACACGTCGACGACAGCGTCGGCCGGATCATGCAAACGCTGGAGGAATTGGGCCTCGACGAGAATACGTTCGTCGTCTTCACCTCCGACAACGGCGGACTCTATCGCCGGTACGACGGAGGGGGGGAAATCTGCACCACCAACGCCCCCTTGCGCGGCGAGAAGGGCTCGCTCTTCGAAGGGGGCATTCGCGTGCCGCTCATCATCCGCCACGCCGGACATGCAAAGGCCGGCGCCACGTGCGGCGAGCCGGTGATCAGTATGGACTTCTACCCCACATTCCTGGCCGCCGCCGGCGCCGACGCGCCGGATCAGACCCTCGACGGAGAGAGCCTCCTCCCGCTTCTGGCCGACCCGGCGGCGCCCCTCTCCCGCGACGCGATCTACTTCCACTACCCGCACTACCACCATTCGCGGCCTGCCAGCGTGATCCGTATGGGCGACTGGAAACTGATCGAGTTCTTCGACGCGGACGCGCCGGAGCTATACAACCTGGCCGAGGACCTCGGCGAGACGACCGACCTCGCCGCGAAACACCCCGACCGCACCCGGACCATGCTCGCCAAGCTCGCGGCATGGCGAGAACAGGTCGGAGCGAAACTCCCCGTGCCGAACCCGAAATACGACCCCGCCAAAGCCGACCAGTGGTGGAACTACAACACGAAAACGCCGCTCGACACGAAACAACTCGACCGCTGGGCCAGGACGCAGGAGGATCCACTGGCGGAGTAGGGAGAAGTCGCTCATCTCGAATCAAGGGATGCCGAGGCGGAAAGGTATTGAGGACGCGCGTGCGAACGCCGCGTCGGGCGAGTTCGCAAGGGGACTATCCGTTTCCACCGAACGGACGAATAGCGCATAAAAGAGCACTCGGCACACGAAGCCCATTCATTTTTCTCGAGAATCGCGCCTCTTGGCCTTGGGAAGGATCATTCTCATGCCCGGCGATACCCGTTGAAGCCCGGGGTATTCGTTTCTTCGGCGGTGTACTCGAGAATTCGGATGGCCGACCGACGAATCGCGCGATTGCCGACGAAGCCAAAGAAATCGTCGCGCGAAACGCTGACCGAAGGTCTCCTTCCGCGGTTTTTGCCGTCTTGGACGTTGGGTTAGTGTGAGGTACGCTTGAACGGAGATGGAGTGCGAAGAGAAGGGGCGGGCTCGATTGCCGTTTGATCCGCAATGCCCCGGAACGGAAAGGTCGGGAATCCCTTCGCCCGTGAACTCGTTGATTCCCGTCGCGCCACCCAAGCGAGAAGAGAACCATGGCAAAAAAGACCGTGAGAAAAAAACCCAAATCCCGACCCACCTCCGAGGGGGAGGCGGATGCGAATCGCGCTAAACTGAAACGCAAGGAGTATGAACGCGAGCTTGAGAATTTGCAGGTGGAGCTGGTGAAACTGCAGGGATGGGTGAAACATGTGGGGGCGAGGATCGTAGTCGTTTTCGAGGGCCGTGACGCGGCCGGAAAGGGGGGAGTCATTAAGCGGATTACCGAGCGCGTGAGCCCCCGCGTCTTTCGCGTGGCCGCCCTGCCGGCACCGAGCGACCGCGAAAAGACCCAGCTCTACGTCCAGCGGTACGTCGCCCATCTGCCGGCGGCCGGGGAAATCGTCCTCTTCGACCGCAGTTGGTACAATCGGGCCGGCGTCGAGAAAGTGCTGGGATTCTGCACCCGCCGGCAGTACGAGAAATTCATGCGCTCCTGCGACCGGTTCGAACAGGGGTTGGTGGGTGACGGCATCGTTTTGATCAAGTATTGGCTTTCCGTCAGCGCCGACGAGCAGTTACGGCGTTTTCGCGCCCGTATTGAAGACCCCCTACGGCAGTGGAAACTCAGCGCCACGGATCTGGAATCGGTGCGGCTTTGGTATGAATACTCCATGGCGCGCGACGCGATGTTCATGGCCACGGACACCGACGCGGCCCCGTGGTATATCGTCAGATCGGACGACAAACGGCGCGCGCGGCTGAACTGCATTCGGCATCTGCTCGATTACGTTCCTTACGAAGAGGTACCGACCGAAGAGGTCGAGATTCCGGAACGCGAAATGACCCACCGATATGACGATGTCGCCGCGCTGGAAGGGCGGCGATTCGTTCCCGAACGTTATTGAGCGGTTGTCCGGTGGTACGGCACCGTCGCGGTCCAGGTCTCCAGTAGGAGAACCACCACACCGGCGAAAAAAAGCCACCGGGTCCAGGAGGGGATGCCGGTGGATACCGTCTGCAAGCGGCCGACGGTCCCGGCGGGGTCGTCGGAAAAGGTGATTTCCGGAAATCGACGAGTCAGTTCGCGGCGATCCAACGGAAGCAGATCGCTTTCGTTCGTTTGGAGATTGACGGCCCAACGGCCGAGTGGTCGCTGGTCTCTTTCCCCCTCGCTCCCGGAAAGGAGGACCGAGGAGACGGTGTACGGACCGGAGAGACGGGTATCCCGATACGTCCACTCAACGCCAAAGCGGGTTCTCTGGAACGGAAGCTGCCGCCGGAAGCCGTCGGGCAGCTCGATTTCGAGCGCGCGCAACGCGCCGATTTCCTCATGTTCGCCCCGGAGCGGCTCGCCGACGAACACGTTCCGCGTCATCGTCCTCTCCATCGCGCCAATAACGGCGGCCTCGCGCGCAAGGGGAACGAAACTCGGCCAAAGCGGCAGGCCGGTCCAGCCCGGGTCGAGAGGGACCGCGGCGAGGAAGACCCGGCCCCGACCGATGCGGGTCTCGACGAGAAGCGGCGCGTCGCCCGCGGCGAGAATCGTCTCCGCCGAATGCGAAATGCTCTTTCTCGCGAGGTGATAGTAGGAAAAGACCGGCGTACTCAGAAGAGCCCCGGCACCGTTGCCGGTGAAGGGACGCAGGAAGGGTGAGGTCGGAGCGACCGCGCGGAGCGTCGCCGGTTCGTCAAGACTCACGCGATCACTTAGCGTGAATGCGGACAGCCCACCGAGAAAACCATTCAGCCCCCCGACATTTTCCGTGTTCGGCGGAAAGACGACCAGCGTCCCCCCACGGCGGATGAAGCCCTCCAACGCGGCACGTCCCCCCGCTTCGACTTCGGTGACCCCGTCGAGAAAAACCGCGTCGAACGTCTCGATTCGGACCGTCGCAAGTTGCGCTTCCGAAATGGAGACCACGCGAATTCCCGGTTTCGCCGGGTCCTCGGCGGCGAGGGCCGCCCGCAAGTAATCGGCCGCTTTCTCCGGCGGCCGGACGACGAGTACACGGATTTGATCCGGGACCTCGACGACCAAGAACCGCCGGTTGTCTAGCCGCAACACGTCCTCCGGCAGACGCATTTCGAGGACGTGCTCCCCCGGCCTCTCGAAGCGGACGGGATATGTGGCGCGACCTTCGCCGGCCGGAGTGAAGGAGACCTCGCGGCTTCCGACCAACCGTCCGTCGAGATACAGCTCCGCCGTCGTCCCGCTCGGCGGCGGGTTCTTCGAACCACTTGCGAAGAACCGGACCACCCCTGAAACGGTCGCTTCCCGACCGGCGACCGGCACCCCTTCCTCAAGCTCCAGTTCCGTCACGGCCGTGTTGGCATCGCGACCGGCCTCCAGCTCGACGACTTGCACCCGCGCCTTGGCGGCGATCCGTCCGAGCCTCTGCTCTATCGCGGAGCTCGTGTCTTCCGGCACCGCCCAGCCATGCCGCCGCAGATCCGTCAAAATATGGACGACGTGACGTCGCGCAGGCGTCGGTCCTGCCTCAGAGGCATCGATCGATTGCTCTATGAGCGAAAGTGCCGACGCGAGATCGAAATCGGTCTGGGGCGGGTCCAAGTTCTCCAAGAGCGAGAGCACCGTGCCGCGATCCTCCAGCGGCCGGTTTGTCACGAACTCGGAAGGCCGGGCCATGACGATCAGCGAAAACGAGTCCCCCCCCGGGGCCTCTTGGACGATGTATCGCGCCGCCTCCAGCGCCCCGTCCCATGGAGCCTGCACTACTTCATCTGGATGGTTTGGAAGGGCAAGCATCGAGTACGAGCCGTCAATCACCAGAACATGGTGGACGGATGCGGAGGTCACGTCAAAGCGTCCGGTCGAACCGGTCGGTCCGGCCGCCGCGAAGACGATGAGGCAGATCGCCAGAATTCTCAGGAACAACGCGCCGCGGTTGGCGAACCAGATCCGCCGCCGTCGTGCCTGCACCGCGGCCGCAAGCCACCGCAGCGCCGGCCAATCCGCCTGCACGCGCCGCCGCCGGCTGAAAAGATGGATGACGATGGGAATGCACGCGACGGCCAGCCACCCAAAAACGCCCGGATAGAGGAACGAAAACGCCGTGAGGTGGAGTTGAAGGAGCGTTTCGACCATGGGACACGGATTGCCGGGCAACCCCTTTCGCACTAAGGCTTGCCGGGCTCAGCCGCCTCGGCGTCCGGTCTGGAATCGGATTCGGGCGGTGGCGGGACAATCTCGAAAACGACGATCGCCTGCTGTACCGGCATCATCGCATGCCCCGTGCGAGACTCCTCGATCGTCCTGCCCACGACGGGCTTGTCCTCGGTGGCGTTCTCGGAACGTGCCAGATCACCCCTGCGGAACAACTGGTTCGACTGCATCTGCGACTGTGCGACTTCCACCGAGTCCACGGAGTCCGCCTCGGTCAATATGACCGCCTGACCTCTTCCTCTGGAAAGAGCGCTCGACGCCGCTCCGGCAGCCAACCGGTCAACGGCCGCCTCCTTAGGCTTCTCGGCATACCCACCGGCACCAGGTACCATCTGCTCACGGGTGGTCATCCCTTCCCCGGACTTGAAACCCATCCGGCCCGTTCCTCCGCCCATTCCGCCAACTTCCGTGCCTTCTCCCTTCGCCATTCCCATACCCATCGCCGCGCCGAAACCCAGATTCCGGGCCTGCGGGAAGAGGTCCGCCTGTGAAGACACTTCGAAGAGAAACGCCTCAAGGTCCTCGGGATGCGCCTCGATCAGAACGACGATCTCGTTTGCTTCGGTATCGTCCTTCTTCTCCACCTTCATTGCGCGCTGGCGGAGGGCCCGGTTATTGGCCGCCGCGGTTCGAAGTTCCTCGACAACCTCCGGCGCCTCTTGGACTTCTATATTGTTGCTCACCAGAAGCTGCTGGAGGGTGCCCCGATCGATGGCGTCTTGCGTAACACCGACCCGCACCACCTCGACTTCGTTCAACTCCATTCCCCTGGATTTGCGTCTGGCGACGCCTTCCATGGATTCCTCCTCCAGTCGCCCAAGCGACCGAGTCGCTTCCCCATCCGGACGTTCCGAAGGGCCGGCTGACGGGCCGCGCGCCCCACCGAAACGGGACGGCTCCCTCGGGGTTGCTAGTCGTACGGCTTCGCCGTCCGCGGAAGAGGGAGCCATCGCGGGCACCGAGGCTGGGGCCGGCCGAGCGGCGGCGGGGAACTCTTCCGTCGGTGCGGCGGGAGCCAGCGGAGCATCCGCGACGTACTCCGCCGACTCGGCTTCCGCCTTCAGTTCATGGTCATCCGCCGGCAGTGCCCCCATCGTTGGAATGTCCCCTCTCTTTTCATCCTTCGCCACGCTCCGAGTCCGGGCTGTCCCATCTCGTTGCAGGGCCGTTCGCCGCTGCTGAACCGAAGGCGTCATGAACATCAGTAGCAGTGCGACGGCGACGGTAACCCCGGCGTACGCCAGTGACCTCGGACCGAAAACCCGTGCGACCAGCCGGCGCCAGTCCAGCGAGCCGGATTCGTCCTCCGAAACCGGCGTCCGCTCTTCCCGGGGCGGACGCGATTCCACGCGCCGGAGCACCTCGGACAAAAACCCCTTCTCCGGCGAGACGGCCGGAAGCGCCCGAACGCTCTCGCGCAGAGCATTCAGCTCCGCCAGGTGCCGCTTGGCCTCGGCGCGCTCCGCGATAAGCCGCTCGACCGTCGCTTGCTCGGCTTCGTTGGCCTCGCCGTCGAGGTAAGCGCTGAGGAGTTCGAGTTGTTTGGGGTCCAACGTGGCCATAAGGTCTCAGGCGTCTTCGATATCCAGTTCGCCCTGCAATAGTTCTTTCAATTTCAGCCGCGCTCGAAACAGGCGGCTTCGTACGGTTCCGAGTTCAATGTCCAGTGTTTCGGCGATCGCCCGGTAATCCATTCCTTCGATCTCTCTGAGGATCACGATCGCCCTCGCGTCCGGCTCGAGCGCGGCAATGGCCCGGCGAACCGTCTCTTGCCGCTCCCGGTCTTCAAGCACGTCGCCGGGTTGCGGCTCGTTCGATTCCGGTTCCCTCCCGGAGTCGTCTCGCAGCCCGTCCACCGAAACGCTTGGCCGGTCCTTCCGTTTCCAGGAGAGAGCCGTGTTGAAGGTAATCCGATACAACCAAGTATAAAACGCGCTACCGCCGCGAAAGGACTCCAGCTTGACGAAGGCCTTTACGCACGCCTCTTGCACCACGTCACGCGCGTCCTCCTCGTTTCCCAACCAGTGCCAGGTTGCGTTGTAGAGCCGATCCAAATAGGGCTCCAACAGCGCACCGAACGCCGCCGTCTCCCCCGAAAGGGCTTGATCGATGAGGTGTCGCTCGCAATGTTTGGAATCGGTATTCAAACCGCGTGTTCTCGCCAATTTAGATACGATCAAATGCCAAGAAGTTCCCTCCCGGCGTTTTGGAGCGGTCTCGGGAGGAGGATATACCACTATCAGGGTATACTAATTGCCATTCTCGCGGTATTTCACGTCCTGATAGCGTTACGAACCGCCAGCGTCCCTAGATTCTAGATTTAACCGGCAAGCGTCGCAACTACGAGAATGGAAGTCATTCCTGTTTCTACCGGCGTTCCTCCTGTTCGTTTCTCTTCGGGTGAGGCCTAACGACAACGGATAGCTTTCCGGCCTTCGCGAAGCATGATGACAAATCCGCGTACGGGACCGAATTTCTCATCTTGGAATCAACGACCATCAAGAAGAAAAATCGCCGTTGAAGAAAAAACCAGTGTCGGCGTTCCGCCGTTTCGGCCATGGCAGTGCATCTATCTTGGCACACTCTGCTATAATGGGGATCGAAGTGGGAGTGGTGGTTTTGGACAAGGGAGGCCCTGCTGCCGGATCGCGGGAATAGCGGTTTTTAGCAGGATGAGCCCGACGAGAACCGGTTTTTCCGTGAACAAGGGCCAATGATGGCGTGCAGCAGCACATCCGCGCCCAAAGGGGACCAGTATACTGTCGTGGCCGGTGCCGCTTCGCGGCGCGAAATGCCATTTCAAGGAGAATGGTAAGATGGTGAATCCCGAGCCGGGTTCTGCCGATCGGGTAATGGGCCGCGACGTACGCGAGATCTGGTCCTCGCTGGGGTTGTGTGTCGGTGCAGCTTCGATCAAAGTCGTTGAACTCACCATAGGTGAGACGGGCCTCCTGGTCTCACAGACCAAGGTTTTCGGTCATGGGTGCAATGTCCGGGGGCAACTCTCGCAAGTCATCGAGGAGTTTCCACTCGATGCATACGATTACGTCTGCATGACGGGCAGGAAATTCAAGGGGCTTACCAATCTGCCGACGATTACGGAACCGGAAGCGACGGAACTCGCTTTGCGATTTACGCGCATTCCGGGAGACGCGGCCTGCGATGCGCTATTGAGTCTCGGGGCGGAGAACTTCATCTGTTATGAGCTGGACCAGGACGGTTCCATTTTGGACGTGCTCACCGGCGGCAAGTGTGCATCGGGGACCGGTGAGTTCTTCTTACAGCAGATTCGGCGAATGGATTTACCCCTGGAAGAAGCCGTTCGCGTGAGTCCGAGGGTCGAGCCCTATCACGTGTCCGGACGCTGCAGTGTCTTCTGCAAAAGCGATTGTACTCACGCGCTGAACAAAGGCGTCTCTCGGGAGTCCGTCTGCGCCGGCCTGGGGAATATGGTGGCGGAGAAGGCCGTCGAGATTCTTGGTTCTACTTCACCGCGGCTGGTGATGGCAGTGGGTGGAGTAACACTGAATGATTATGTCATGGATCGCCTTCGGGCCTCCGTGACGGAACTTATGATTCCCGAGCTGGCCAACGTCTTCGAAGCGCTCGGAGCGGCGCTCTATGCGATGCGCGAGAAGACGCTCGCCCCGCGATTACTCGAATTGAAGTCACCGGCGACCCGCCTTTCGACCTTGAGAAACTTGAGCGAAGGCGAGTCGCTCGTTACCTTTCGAGAGCACGAATCGGCCCAACCCACCCCGGAGGTCCGGGTTGTACTCGGGTTGGATGTAGGATCAACTACCACCAAGGCCGTCTTGATGCGGGGGAGCGATTGCCGGACGGTTGCCTCCGTCTACTTGCGAACGCTGGGAGATCCCGTCGGTGCTTCCCGCCGGTGCTACCGCGAGATTGATCGCATTCTCGCGGGAGTACCTGTACGTATCATCGGACTGGGTGTAACGGGATCCGGCCGGCATATCTCCGCGATGCACGGCCAGACGCAGGCGGTGATCAATGAAATCATCGCTCACGCCACGGCGGCGGCGTTTTTTGATCCCGAAGTCGACACGATTCTCGAGATTGGCGGTCAAGATGCCAAGTATACATACTTGGTGAACGGGGTTCCTTGCGACTACGCGATGAACGAGGCCTGCTCCGCCGGCACGGGGTCCTTCTTGGAGGAAGCCGCGCACGAAAGCCTCGGGATCGATGTTCACGAGATCCAGGAAATCGCCTTGCAAGCGACCGCCCCGCCCAATTTCAGCGACCAGTGTGCCGCATTCATCGGCGCGGATATACGCAGCGCGTCCCACGAGATTCGCCGCGAGGACATTGTCGCGGGTCTGGTCTATTCGATTTGCATGAACTACGGTAATCGCGTTCGTGGACCGCGCAAGATTGGCCGTAAGATATTCATGCAAGGGGGGGTCTGCTACAATAGAGCCGTTCCGCTCGCCATGGCCCTTTTGCTCGACCGGGAAATCGTCGTCCCTCCCGAACCCGGACTGATGGGAGCATTTGGCGCCGCGCTCGAAGTGCGCCAGCGTTTGGAAGCGGGATCACTTCAAACCGAGGATTATGACTTGAACCGCCTCGCTGCGCGCGAGGTGGAATACGAGGGGAGCTTCGTCTGTTCCGGTGGGTCGGAGAAGTGTGACCGCGGTTGCACCATCAACCGGATTCGTCTCGATGGCCGGAGATTCTGTTTCGGCGGCATCTGCAACAAGTACTATAACCAGTTCCAGAAGGTCCACATCGATCCCGTCCCGCTCGACCTCGTCGCCAAACGGCAGACGGCCCTGTATGACGGCCGATACCCGGAGCCCGTCGAGGACGCGAAGAGCGTGGGAATCTCTCGGTCCTTTTTGAGCCAGACGCTGCTTCCGTTGTACCGGCGGTTCTTTTGGGAACTTGGCTTTCGGGTGATTCTCTCTGAGCGGATCGACCCGGACGGCGCGAGGCGTGCCTGCCCGTCTTTTTGCTACCCCGCGCAGATCGCGCACGGGATGATGGCGGATCTGGTTGCCTTGCGGCCGGACTACATTTTTCTGCCCAGAAATCACGAATTGCACGTGGAGCAGCTTGCGCATCGCGTACCGGGTCACCAGTGCCCGTGCATCATGGTGCAGACCGAATCCTCGTATCTTCGCAGCGCGTTTCCGGAGACAGCTTCAAAGATTCTGTCCCCGGTACTGAATTGGTTTGGCGGTTGGAGCGGGGGGAAGTCGGCGATGGTGGAACTTGCGGCCCGGCTCGGGGTATCGCGCAAGCGTGGCGAGGTCGCCTTCGATCGGGCGCTTGCGGATCTTCTCACGTTTTTTGATCGCCGAAAACGCATCGCTGAGGAGGCCCTGCGTGCGTTGGAAGCGGATCCGCGGAGAATCGGAATCGTCCTCTTCGGCCGCCCCTACAACTCGTTCGCGGCCGAGGCGAACATGGGAATCCCGAAGAAATTCGCATCATGGGGAGTCCTCTGCATTCCGTTTGACGGGCTTCTCTTCCATCATCTGCCTTCGATGGAGAACATGAACTGGGCTTTGGGACACGACCTGATCCGGGCGGCCAGGTTCGTAAAAGAACATCCACGGTTGTTCGGGGCCTACATCACGAACTTCGCGTGCGGTCCCGACTCCTTCCTTGTCGGGTATTTTCGCGATATTATGCAAACGAAGCCGTCGCTGACTCTGGAAATCGACAGTCACACGGCGGACGCGGGCGTGAACACGCGAATCGAAGCGTTTCTCGAGATCATCAAGCGTTACCGCCGTTTGAATGTCAAGGACGAGGCTCCGGCCCCATATCGCCCCTCGCGCGTCGAGTCTTGTAATGGACATCCGTGTTTTGTTACCAGTGAGGGACGAAGGCTACGACTAAGCGATCCTCGCGTCAAGACCGTTTTCTTCTCCATGGGTCGGACTTCATCGGAAATGGCCAGCGCGATGTTCCGAGGATTCGGCATGCGGTCCGAAACGGTCCCCTTGCCGGACGCGCGGGTCTTGGCGATCGGCCGCGCGAACACATCCGGCAAGGAGTGCCTGCCGCTGATCCTCATGGTCGGTTCGTTCATCGATCATTTGGAGAACGGTCGCGAAAACGGCGAGGCAATCGTGTATTTCATGCCGACCACCGACGGCTCCTGCCGGTTTCCGCAGTACTCGGTGTTTCTCCAAAGACTGATTGCCAGACGCCGGCTCCGCGACGTCGCCACGCTCACTCTTGATTCGCATACAAACTACGGCGGACTGGGCGTATGGAAAAACCTTGCCATCCTTGAAGGAATCGTAATCGCCGACGTGATGGATGACGCCAGAAACGCCCTGGCGGCGCTTGCCACCAATCGCACACAAGCCCTGAGGGTTTTCGATGGCGAGTGGCGGGACCTGATCCGGTGCGTCGCCTCCGGGAGACGCGGGCTACAGTCCTTACTCCGCCGTACCGCAAGGAGGTTAGGGGAGATTCCGTTGCGGCAACCGATCCGCGAAGCCACTCGCGTGCTTCTTGCCGGTGAGATATTCGTCAGAAAAGACGAATTCTGTTCTCAGCAAATCGTGGACTCCCTTGCCGCACGCGGAATCGTCGTCCAGCGGGCTCCCATACTGGAGTGGATTCGTTATATTGATTACTGGATACGCGACGGCGCGGATACTCCCCTGTCCCGCGCGAAACGGATTGCCCTGGGCTTGAGAATCCGTGCCGAGCAGCGGATTGAAAAGACAATCAAGCGGATTCTCGCTCGCTCCGGCCTGGTTTCTGATGAGTTGTGCGAGGTGGAAGAGACCCTGCGTATCGGTGAACATTTCGTCGAGAAGGGTTATAACGGGGGCGAAACGATACTCGTTATCGGCAGATTTTTCCGCGAGATTCTGCGGGATTTTGACGGGTTGATCTCGGTCGGCCCCTTCGGCTGCATGCCGACACGAATCATTGATTCCATCCTGTCCGTGGAATCGCGGACGGGGAGTAGTGTTCACCTCGATGGAATCCCCGACGCCGATCGTCTGAAGGCGGCACGACAGCTCCCATTCTTGTCGGTCGAGATCGATGGGAACGCGTTTCCTCGAATCGTCGAGGCCAGAATCGAGGCCTTTTGCCTCCAAGTCGAACGCCAGCACCGCCGCTTCAGGGCCGCGGCTCATTCAGTGCCGGAACGGACCGGCAGTACGATGGAAGCCGCGTATTGAGGGGAGAGGTGAATCGTGTTCGTGGCTACCTTCGGCGGTTCCGCCGGTAGTAACGGTTGGCCCGTATTCGGATTGGGTTCGAAACGCGGGGCGTTCGACGACGAAATGACCACCCGAATCCGATGGCCCGGGCTGAACACGATTGCCGTGCTCCACAGGTCGACGGTAACTGGATAGACGGTACCCGGTTCAAGTAAGGACGGCTCCTCGAACGAATCGCGAAATCGGGCGCGGAGAATCCCATCACAAATCAGGATTGAGCGGCCGTCCGGGTAAACATCCGTCAGCTTCACCGTGAAATCAGTATCGCGACAGTCCGATGACACGTAAAGGTGGGCTTTGATCCTGCCGACCACCTGAACGGGATGTTCAAGCGGCTCGGTAGAAAAAACAAGGACGTCACCGCGAGACTCAACGCAACGTTGATCAAGCGGGCCCGACCGCCTCTTCAAATTGCGTCCTCCCACGGTTGGTACGGGATCGCGGGGATCGTATCGGAAGGTGAGACTCTCCGACTCCTCCGGAACGGATTTCCTCAAGCTCCCGTCCGCGTAGAGATAGAGATTCTCCGGCACGGCGCGCGGGGGCCAATTGTCCGAGAAACACCAGCGACCGCCGCCCGAGTTCGGATCGCACCGGTCTCCCATCAAGTAGTAACAGACCGGTCGCGACCTCTTCGACGATCGGTAGTGACAAACCTGCTCTCGGAAGAACCGTACCGAAGACGCGAGCGCCGGGAGACGGTCCGCGTACCTCGGATCGAGGACCCAACTCAGATCACTGTGGCTCCAGGGTCCGACTACCAGACGACAGTTGCCTCGGGCGAGCGGTCCACCCTGGTTCTGGATTTCCACGAAGGAATCGAGCGTACCCTGAAGAAAGGCATCGTGCCACCCGCCAATGAAGAGTACCGGCGTGTTGACTTGTTCGGCTTGAGAAAGACAGTTCCGGCGGGCCCAGAACGAATCGTAGACGGGGTGTGCACGAATGGATGCGATATTGTTCCGCAAAAAAGGCATTTCCGAGAGCCAACCTTCGACTGCCTCCTTGCGAAAAACACCGCCTTGAAACACGGCGTGACTGAACACGTCTGACGGCGCCATCGCGATCACCTGGGCTTTCAGTGCCCCCGGTGCGCCGGCGGCAAGCAGATTCTGCGTGATCCCCATCGCCGACGGACCCCAGGTAAGCACCTGCCCGTTACACCAGCTCTGACGGGATATCCAGCGAATCGTCGCGTGCCCGTCCTGATACCCCTCCCACCCGTCGTGTTCAAATAAAGGCGATTCGGGGTGCGCCCGGCGGGAGCCACGAATCTCCTGGACCACCAGCCCGAACCCCTCGCGGCACGCGAATCTCGCCTCGAGCCGCCCGAATTGGCTTCTCGGATAGGGCGTGCGGATGAGAATCACCGGATAACGGGCTTGGGGAAATCGTGGAAGGTAAACGTCCGCGGCCAGACGCACTCCATCCCTCATTGGAACTAGGCAGCAGAAATCACGGACCCCGATCGCGGCATTGGCGGCCGGGCTGGTCGGCCCTTGCGACGTGGCCAGTGCCAGAGCCAGAAAACCAAGTATCCGTCGATGAAGGCTGATGCCTGATTTCTCAGTGGGCATGGCGATACTCCGGGCTTTTTCAAACCCGTCCGGGAGCACACACCCGAGCGGGCTGGGAGACTTGAAGGGGAGGGTCTTCTCCAGTATAGGCCGACCTTGCCCCCTGAAGAATGGAATCCGCCAAGGGAATCCGCGAAACACCGCAAAACACGGGGCATTGGATGACAAAACCACATTCCGCCGCGTCGCCCCCTTCTCCATAGGGGTCGCGTGAATTAGAATTACAAGAGAGTGAACTTGCAGTGCGGCGCGACGTTCTCAGTATCCAGACGAATCGAATGCAGCGAAATACCGAAGCGGGCTGGACGGTCGTCGGCGGTCGGAAGACCGCGGGAGGAAAGTCCGGGCTCCGTAGGACACGGTGGTGGGTAACGCCCACCGGCCGGAAGGTCTGCCGCGAGGCGGGCTTAGAAGGTCAGGGAAAGTGCAACAGAAAGCAAACCGCCTCCCGGGCTTCGGCCCAGGCGGTAAGGGTGAAACGGTGAGGTAAGAGCTCACCAGCAGGCCGGGTGACCGGCCTGGCTAGGCAAACCCCACCGGGAGCAAGGTCAAGCAGAGAGGAGACGCCTTCGGGCGTCACGGGTCGGTCCGGTCCGTTATTATTCTCGGGTGGACTGCTGGAGGGGTCGGGTAACCGGCCTCCTAGATAAATGACCGTCACTCCCTCGGGAGTACAGAACCCGGCTTACAGGCCCGCTTCGGTTTTTTTGGGGTCAGACGAGAGCGAGGAGGGCAGGCACATGGAACCGTGGTTCGGCAAGTAGTCACCGGCTGACTCTGCTTTACGTTTGTGCCTGATTGTGCTAATCTGGGGTTGTATCAATAGTGAGCACCCGCCATGATCGAAGAAAAACCTACCATTCGCGTTCGCCGTCTGACCGACCGCGGTCCAAATCGCGACTTGGCCAATACAACGGCCTCCGAGCGGATGGGCATGATGTGGCAGTTGACCCTGGACGCCTGGGCATTTATGGGAGAGGACCATGCTGAATCCCGACTTCAGCGACATGTTGTCCGCCTTATCCGCCGAAAACGCTGAATTCCTCGTCGTGGGAGTCGGTGATCAAACGGTCGCCGTGATGGGACGCGAGCATCTTATCAAGAACAAGAAAGCCATCGGGCGTCCACGAGATCTGGCCGATGTTGCCGAGTTGGAACGACTGGCATGGGATAGTTGAAGTCCGACTATGAAGCTATTCTACTCGTGCTTGAGGTCAAGGACCGCTTGCCAGGCGTCTTCGAGCGCCAGCTCCTTGATCCAGCGCTTTAGATACGCTTCGTCGAGTTCGTTGCCGCGGATACTCAGGACGCCGCGGATATCGCGCAAGTGCTTATCCGAATTGCCGAACTGGAAGTACTCAAGCTTCTTGATGATTACATCCTCCGGCGATGCGAACCACGCATAGACATCATCACCAACGGGGAGACGTACTCCGCGACTGAGTTCCGACTGGCTGAAGCCCTCCCGCTTTGGAATGATGACGTCCACTTTCAAGCCGGCGCTTGGCTGGATGACGTTGAATTGAAAACACTGCTCGACGGCTTGCCGGACCGCGTCGCGCGATAAGTAGTAGTCGTCGGGAGGAAAAGAATCGCAGAACGCGTCAACCTTCGACGGCGGGATATCGGCGACAACGTCGATATCATTCGTGAAGCGGGGTTCGCCGTACACGGTCGTGGCCACCGAGCCGGTCACCAAGTAAGCGACTTCGATCCGGTCGAAAACCTCGGCCACGTAGCGCAGCAGATCAGACGTCTCCATGCAACAACCTCCGCGCCGTCTCCCGTGCAATCTCCTCCTCCGTCCAGTCCGGGTGTTCGTGGCGAAGGACGCGGCGGATCATGTCCCGCGCGGAGCGCCACATTCCGAAACCGATTTCGAGGCGCTGGCGTTCGGTCATGCCCCGAAGAACCTCCGCCATGGCGTTGTCGACGACTTCGGGTTGCGGAGTTCGTTTCTCGGACACGACATGATCGCCGGATCGCGATCCGGCCTCCAGACTACTCCACCGCCGGGACCGGACCCGCCGGCAAGTCATAGGGATAGGAAATCTAAATACCCGCGGAACTCAAGCATAGGCAGGGAAACCTACCGACACAAGGGGGTGTGGCGGGGAAGGGAGGCGAGCCCCGGCTACACCCCTACGCGTCCGCGGGGGCTTCCGCGTTGCGGTTGGTGGCCCGACACACCTCTACAAGGTAGTCTTCTCTAGCCCGAAGAGGGGTTTACGGGGCCGAAAGGACATACCGCCCCGAGCACCGGCTGCAAAACGCTATCGGCCAAAACCAGAAGCTTGCTCGGAACGCCTCAGAACGTCGCCAGAAATTCGTCGATGTCGACGTACGTCAGCCCGCCCGGCTCTTGCTCCGCGGATGAGATAGGCGGGCTCTCCCAGTCGGCGTTCGGCTCGTAAATCCAGCCCGCTTCGCTCGGCGGCGCTCGCGCCGTCGATGGATCCCATAGCCCGCAGTGGCGGAGAATCTTCTCGATCAAAGCCCCTTGCGGGGGTTCGATAAAGGCGATCACCTTCATTTCGCCGCCGCATCGGTCGCACTTCAGCGGATCGACCTCGTACACCCGCTTGATCAGCATCGCCCACGTTTGGCTGCACCGGGTGGGCTCCGTGGGCTCGTTCCCGGGCATCGTGCCGGTTCGCTTCGCCGCCTTCCGTCGCATCCCCCGGGCCTTGTTCGAGTACCAGCCGTAGTAGCGGACGAGATGCGCGCCCTTGGGCGGGATGTGCTGCGTGAATTCAGCCAGGAAGTCGAGCGGGTCGAACACCTGGAAATTCCGCGACGGCCGTGCCGCAGCCCGTTACCGCCCATCCCGGGAAACCGCCGACAGCAGATTCTCCGTGCCTGTCAGGCCAGGTAATCGACGAAATCGTCCCCTTCGCCATCCGCTGGTGCCAGAAACCGGCGTCGGCTTCCGAGCATTTTCTGGCTTTCACGTTTGCTTCAGCGGTTTCGTTTCCGGCCATTGTAGGTCTATTCCGATATGCTTGTAGCACGCGGCTTCCACGCGTTCTTCCTGGTGCTATTCAAGTCGTCCCCTTATCCATAGCGGATCACGCCTGGCATCCAACACGGCGGCAACGATAACGCGGTCTTCATTCAGGAGGTAGTAGATGCAAAACGGAAAGCGTTTCGATAGCGCCCTGTGGAAGCCACATTCGACCGCGTGAATTCCACCGTAATAGGCGAGCGATTCGATATCGCCAATCAGACAACTTCGGAAATAGTCACCAAGGCCCGGGGACTGCCTTTCGTAGAACCAATAGCCCTCCGCGAGATCCGTCTCCGCATCGGATGAGATTTCGACGATCATCGCCCAAGTTCCATAAACCGCGTCTTCGCGTCGTCCCACGACGACACGGTCGCTCGCCCTTCCGCGAGCCGCCGCCTTCGCGCCTCGAGCACCTCATGATGCCACTCGGGAGACCGTACATCGCCTGATCGAGTACAAAGACTATCCCACACCTGCTCCAGCAAACGGACCTTTTCGGCAACCGTCATGGTGTCCAGCGGTATTTCGAATGACATGAGTCTCTCCTCAGGCAATTCGTCTCATCTTCAGCACCCGTGTCCCTCAGGGTTGGAAAGGATATCCAATCAATTATGGCCGCTGCAATTCCTCGTGGCAAGTGGAGACGGAAGACTTGCTTGCACGAAAACGCGACGAACATCTCCTGCCCGCATTCCCCGCAGCGAACCCGGGCGAATCCCTCGTGAAGATCGCCGCAGCGGAGAAAAGCCGCGACCGACCGCTCAACAACCGGCCGCCAGTACCCGTACTTCGGCTGGAACCGCGCGTCGTAGACCCGCTGGAACGTCTCGAAATGCCGGTCCATCAGCCGCCACAAATCGGAGGCCCGCGGATTGCGGGGGCGGTACAAGGGCAGCGGTAGGAAAGACGCGACCATCGTGACGCCCGGGGCTACAGTTCCAGTGGGGGTATAACAGACTACTGGAACATCTGTACACCTATCGTCAAGATGGGCAATAACCCCCTGCATGTAACCGTCGCGGCGTCAATCGGTTACGGCCGATAGCGTGTCGCCGGAACGGGAAACCGGCGTGGAAAACCTGTCGGGCCGCGTAAGAATGCCGCGTCCAGTATGCTGGATGTGCTCCCAAACGCAGTTCGGGAAGAGGAGGTGAAGACGTGGAACTTGTACTCCCCCGGCGCGACGCGAATGGCGAAGGGATCTCCCTCGCGAAGCGAAACGCGGCCGTCGAAAAAGGGGGGGACCAGAGTTCCCTTGACATTCACCGGTTCGCCTTGCCCCGACCAGCGAAGCAGAGGTGGTCCGACGTGTTGGGGAACGTCCGAACCACCGGCCGGGCGGCCATCTCGCCCGTCTCCTCGTCCCACGCCAATACGAAGTCCCCCTCGACGACGTCCTCGATGTTCTTGGTCTCGAGGCGGTAGGATGTGTCGGCGGCATCCGGAGTCGTCGCGGCAATGGAGGGCATCCCCGCCATGGCAAGTGCCGGTGGGGGGCCGGGCTTAGCGCCGGGTTCGGGTTGGGGCGTCCGGGCGCCCGGCATTGCCAGGTATCCGGCCAAGAGGAGGAAACCGAAGAGCCACGAAACGCTGACCGCGCGAGGATGCTTCCGGAACCAGCATTTGGGGGGACTGGCGGCGGGGGACGCGAGGGCGAAAAGCGGCAGTGAGATCGCGGCGAGGGCGATCAGGGGTCGGACGGTTTTGGGGTAAGGCATTTCAGTCCTCCTGGGTTGGGGTAAGGTTACTTCCGCGCAGGCCGTCTTGCGAGAGTGGAATCTGCGGTGGACCACGCCGCGCATCAAAAGGGCGCCCCCGAGCGGAGTAAAAACACCATCTGCCAGATTCGATCGACTTCACCTCGTTCGATCACTTCGATCGGTTTCAGTCCGTCAAAGGCCTGGTTCGGGCGGACCATCCAGGGACCGAGGGCTTCGTCATTGATCACTTCGCGAAGCGCCTGGACGATACGATCCAGTTCCGTGAGTCGTCGGGACACCACCGAGTTACGAGGGGCCCCGTGTTCAATGGCCGCCAGGGAGCGTGTAGACACCGGCAGCAGTCGCGCGAATGTCTCGCGGTTCAACCCAAGGCGCGAACGCAACGCCAGCATGGAACCACCACGTGCCGCTTTGACCAATTCGAGTGCTTCCGGACGTGCCGGGATCCCAACCGGAATTTCGAGGAGTCTCCTCCTGTCCAGGTACTTCTGCCGGAGCAAGACTCCGGTCCCCTTGGCCCTCGCGGCCTTCTTG
This sequence comes from uncultured Planctomycetaceae bacterium, assembly GCA_964520785.1. Taxonomy (GTDB): domain Bacteria; phylum Planctomycetota; class Planctomycetia; order Pirellulales; family Thermoguttaceae; genus CAZFQG01. The sequence continues at coordinate 20,749 of CAZFQG010000108.1, forward strand.
CGCGCGAGCTTGAAGAACCTAGCCTTCTTCTTAATCTTCGTTTTTGTGGCTTCCATATTAACAGTATACGCCGTAGTCGCAGTAAAGGAACCCCATTTACATGCATATTTGCACGCAATTTCAGAGTCTTTCCGAGGCAATTACCTTGACAATGCTCGCTGAACCGAAGTTTTTCGGGAAGGCCACAATGTTCCAGCCGCCTGACCCCGCCACGGAGGGGACGACGAGTGCTTCGAAGCCGAGGTCCGCGGCTGCCTGCCCCAGCAATTGACTGAACGGTACGATTCGCGCCCTCATTTCCCTCCGCCAGTCGGTGTTGGTGATGTGACTGAGTGAGAAGCCGATCCGCCGACGGATCTTGCCGTCCGTCAGGTCGAGAACGCCGTTGAGATCAAAGGATACCGCCACGAAGGTCTTCGGCATAGCCTCATGCTCGGACAGCCCGTAGTAACGGACGTGGGCGAGAGTCTCCGCCATGGCAGTCTCCGGAGTGCCGCTTGCATAGACGGCAGCCAAGCCGGGTGGGTTCCACTGCCCTCCATGCATCCGGCTTCCCTCGCCGGTAAGCAAATCCTGCTCCGTTGCATAGTGCGGCGTAGTGGACCGGAACGCATTTCCGGAGAAGGCCGAAGCCCGTGGGACAAGCGTCTCCAGTCTCTTCCTCAACGATTCGAGGTTACCGATCATTCTCTTCCAATGCCTGCTTTTGCGTCTCGGTCGGACCCTTCTTGCAACGGAACCGGGTCAAGCCGGTCCTCCTCCCGGGGTAGGGGTAAGGTCGGGAAAGGTCCCTGTCCGTGGCAATGCTGTTGCCCTCTCCACGTCGGGACGGGACGGGATCGCCGCGGAGGGGGTAATTCTGGAGTTCACGGGCCGGCCCGGGCCTCCTCTTGCCGATGCGATACCCGCGATGTGTACCCATCGCCGGCGTACGGTTCGAGGCCAGAGCTACTGGCTAAGTCTTCTCTGTAGG
>CAZFQG010000109.1:0-21517 GCA_964520785.1 uncultured Planctomycetaceae bacterium
CTCGATCCTCTGGCAGGTCAAGGGAAACATCAAATGGGCTACCCGTATCGCCTCGTACGGTGGTTCGGCATTCGCGGTCCTTTTAATGGTCCTAGGTTTCCTCAACTTGCTCGGGGGGAACGTCATCGGGGGAATTTGGTGGATATTGCTGGGCCTCTTTCTCCGAGCCGCCGCCGCCAGTTCCTACCAGCAGTTGATTGTCCGGGACGTTCTCGCCAAGGAACCGGTCAGTCACGTGATGACGATGGACGTCCGGACCGTTCCACCGGACCTGAGCGTGCGTGAACTCGTCGAGGACCACGTCTACCGCTGGCATTTCAAGATGTTCCCGGTGACGGAAAACGGCCGCCTCGTCGGCTGCGTCACGACGCGCCGGATCAGGGAGATCCCCCATGCAGAGTGGGACCACCGGACGGTGGAAGAAATCATGGAACCCTGCTCCAACGAGAATACGATCTCGACGAAATCGGGCGCACTGGAGGCACTGAAGCGTATGAACCGTGACGGCCGATCCCGGCTCGTCGTCGTCCAGGACGGCCGGCTTCAAGGCGTCATCAGTCTGAAAGACATCGGACGATTGATCACCTTGAAATTGGAACTCGAAGCGGAAGAAAATTTCGAAACGGAAAAGGCGGAACAAACCATTCCCGGGCGCAGCCCCGAAGAATCGATGGAGGCACTCAGGCAATGACGTGCAATACGTGCGACCCGCGATACAGGATACCTTTCGGGGGGGCTACCGGAGTATCCGTCGCCGAATTGCGCCCGGTAATTTAGGGTAAACACGCGACTTTTGGCGAAAGCCTCCCTGTTTTTCATGACCTAGGCGAATTCTCCGGAAAGTCCTCCCGACGCATGTTTTGAAGTTCCCGAGTTCCCGAGACGAAAAATTGTCCGGAAAGCGGCTTGGTTGATGAGGGCGCGGTTCTCCACCGCGAGGCATAGCGCGGCGCGCCGGACCCGAGGCCGACTCTTCCGATCCCACAATCTGCAGGCGCGACTCTCCTCTATCCCTCATCCTTCGCGCCCTCGGACCGGGGCTCGGCTCCATCTCTCTTGCGGAACGCGGTTAAGTTCGCTAATATACCTCCCTTGCCTCAGTCCATTGGAGGGGGGCATGTAATCGCGGCCGAGGGTGGTTATCACGGATGGGTCGTGCCGCGAACGGCCCGCTACGCATGGAAAGACGACGTTTTCGTGAAAAAGCTCCTGATACTCGGATTGAAGATCGGGCTTCCCCTGGCAATCATCTTCTGGTTGTGGCAGGATGCACTGCGAAAATCGGCATCGTCCGGCCTGATTGACGGCCCAAAGAACTGGGGAGTTTTGTTGCTGGCGTGTTTCCTCTGCGCCGCGGCCCCAGTCATCACGTTCGTTCGGTGGTATTGGCTGGTCGGCGCGCTGGGGATTCCGTTTCGTCTTCGCGACGCGTTTCGGATCGGGTTTCTCGGCTATCTCTTCAACCTGGCCCCGATGGGCGTCGTGGGGGGAGATTTTCTCAAGGCGTGGTTGTTGGCGAAGGAGACCGTCGGCGTCGAGGGATGCCGGACGAAGGCGCTTGCGTCCGTTTTCTTCGATCGGATCATCGGCCTTTTCACGCTCTTCCTCGTCGCCTCGGCGGCCATTCTCGTCACCGGGTTCTGGAACGATTCGAGCCTCCAGGTCCGGGCCGCCTCGCGGATTACGTTGGGTACCACCCTCGTCGGCGCGATTTTCTTCCTCGCGGGATTTCTCCCAGCGCTCACCGAAGGTCCGCTGGGGCGACGGCTTAGGGAAGTGCCGAAGCTCGGTTCCTCCTTCGGCCACGCGCTCGATTCCTTGGCCATGTACCGCAACAGGCCGGGGCTGGTCGTCGGCGCGTGCCTGATGAGCTTTGGCGTCCACGCGAGTTTCGTCCTGGGGATGTATGCTCTTGCCCGAGGGGTATATCCGGCGACCCTTCCGCAAAGCCTGGGGCTCTCCGCCCAGTTCGTGGTCGCTCCGGTCGCGGCCGCCACGACGGTCATTCCCCTAAGTATGGGCCCCTTCGAGACGGTGCTGAGTTTCCTTTACGCGGCCGTCTCCGGAATCGAAGCCGCACAGGCCCAGGGCCTGGTGGTCGCCCTGGCGTATCGACTGGTCACCGTGCTGATCGCCTCGATCGGCCTTGTTCATTACCTGGCGTCGCGCGGCGAGGTCTCGGAGGTCCTGCATGAGGTGGAAGAGGACGCCGAATCGCGCGCGCCCTCGGAAGTCGCCCATTGTGCGCCTCCGGCGAAAAGGCCGACCGAGAACTGCTGTGGGATCAGCGGCCCTTGAGATCGTGTACTCGGGATGCGGCACGAGGCCGGAGTCGTGAAAGCAAGTCAGACCGCGAACGATTCAGGAAAACGGGGCATACCCCCCCAAAAAAACCATTCAAATTACGCAAACCGGTTTTCTTATCAATATTCCGCAAACGTTGTAGAATACGAAGCCGGACGGACGATGAATTCTCTTGACTGGCGTAAGCTCCACCCCCACGAGCGAGTGGCATAAAGCCGTCGGACACGCATTTCGATCCCATGGAGGGGAATTTCAACATCACTAAGGTGCTATATTACCCCCTCAAATTAGGGGTTTTTCTTAAGCCACGGATTTCGGTAAAGTAAAGGGAGCAGAACTGGGGCTTTTTGACCGAGTGAATGAGCGAGTGATTGAGAACGGGTTTCCGAGGATCAATCGGTAATGGGAGTTGCGACTCTACGAGTACTTGAAGGCGCCGACCGCGGAAAAGACTTTGCGGAGGTGCCGACTCCCGTGACGATCGGCCGAGAAGATGGGAACTCCATCCAAGTCTCCGATGAGCGAGTAAGCCGTTTTCACGCAAAAATTCATGAAGAAGAAGGGCGTTTCGTTCTTCTCGACTTGGAGAGCACGAACGGCACACGACTCAACGGCGAAACGGTTCAAACCGCGCTCATCCGCCATGGGGACATTATTTCCATGGGGCGGACGGTATTCCTGTTCGGATCGCGAGACGACATCGCGCGGCGTCTCGCGGGACTCCGCGGCGTCGATTTGACGGAGGGGATCGTCGTCGACGCGGAAGCCGTCGATGACCCTTCTCCTTCGGTATCCCTCGACGAGGAATTGCAGTGGGCCGAGGATTCCCAGGCGGTCGCCACGCTGCACACGCTACTCCCACCGGATATTCCGACCGGGTTGACCGTGGGGCAGGCAGCTCAATTGGCCGAGTTGCTGCAATATCTGTCTTTGCGGATCCGCGGGGTGATCCGGACCGTCGAGGTGGTCGAAGGGGAGGAGCGGGTTACGCTCGACCAGCGGGAATGGCAGAATCTCCTGGACACGCACGCGAGAATCGCGAAGTATATCCGTCGAGTGAGTGAACCGGAATAACCATCGTCGCCGCGGCTCGAATCAAGCGGGGTGGGCCGGTTCGCGGGCATCGCACCCGATCATTGTCCGAAGAGCCGGTACCCCGCCGGCCCTTCCATATCGTACCGGTCGGCAACCCGCCGCTCCGTGCGGGCCGTTCAAGAACGAATGGATCGACGGCCGTTTGTCTCGAAACCGCGAGGAGTTTCGTCCAACGGCCGTGTCCTGCTTCCACCCCGCGGTGGCACTGGCTCTCTACCCCACCGCCTTCTTGATTTCCTGAGTCTCTTCCGGTTTGCGGATTTTCAACGTCGCGCCGCGCGGCATGCGGCGTTCGTTGACGATGCCGCGGGTGGTCTTGGCGAGGAATTGGTGAAACTCGGCGCCGGGGGCCTCGGGAAACTCCTCTTCAAGCCGGACGAGGGTTTCCTTCCACGGCAGGCCGGAGTTATACAGCAACCGGTAGGCTTCCTTGAGTTGTTTCATCGCGGCCGTGTCGTACCCCGCACGCCGTAGGCCGATGGTATTCAGGCCGACGACGAGACTGCTCAAGCCGTCGACGGTGACGAACGGCGGAACATCCTTGGTGATGTGCGCCTGGCCGCCGACCATCGCCAGGGTACCGATGTTGCAGAACTGGTGGACGGCTACGGCGCCGGAGACGAACGCCCTGTCGCCGACGGTGACGTGCCCGGCAAGGAGGGAGTTGTTCGTGAGAATCACGTTGTTCCCCACGGTGCAGTCGTGGGCGACGTGGGCGTTGACCATGAAGAAGCAGGCGTTCCCCACGACGGTCCGCCCGTCCGCCTTCATACCGCAATGGATCGTGACCGATTCGCGGACGACGTTGTCGTCTCCCATGATGACGCGTCCCGGGTCGCGCGGCATTACGACGTGCTGGGCCGGCCCTCCGATCACGGCCCCCTCGAAGAAGGTGTTGTTCTTGCCGACGGTCGCGGTCCCCTTGATGGTCACGTGGCTCTTGAGCTTACAGCCGTCGCCGAGAATGGCCCCCGCTTCCACGACGCAGAAGGGACCGATTTCCACGTTTTCACCAATTTTTGCGCCGGACGAAACACACGCAAGAGGATGGATGGACACGACAAATTCCTTTTCGTCGTTAGGGAAACAAGTCGACACGCCGTCGAGTCACTTATCGGAAACGGACATTCCAAAAAGCGCGCTTGGCAGTGTAGCAACTTTCGTTCTTCGGGTTAAGGCTAATTATTTATCGGTTAGATCGGCACGTTTCGTTGGGTTTAACCTCGCGATCTGGCCGATGGTCGGGAGAATGGAAAAATTGGGGCGTTGGGGAAAATTGACGGCCCGCGTTTCCACCAGGTCGAGGGGCCTTATGGGGCGATACGTAACGAAAAGAAAAAACCGGAAAGCCGGCGCCGCCCGGCGTCGACCCTTCCGGTTTCGATCCGCTTGAACCTTAACCCGACCTCGGCGTTCCACCGGCCCAACGGCCGGAGACTCGCGGCGAGCCGTCAGGTCGTCGCCGGAGTCTGATTCTCGGGCTTGAAGTCTCGCGCGGAGAAGGCGACCGCGATCATCGCGGCGCCGCCGACGATCATATCAATCCCCACGAGCAACCCGATTACCCAAGCCGCGTCACCGGGCCAGCGAGACCAGATCAATGCTCCGAGGAGAAAGGAGACGACGCCGTTCACGGCAAGCCAACCCCAGTTTTGCATGGGCCGCACTTGAAACGCCATGACGAATTTGAAAATCCCTTCCGCCAAGAACATCGCCGCGACGACAAGCGTTAGAACGATTACGCCGGCACCCGGATTCGTCACGAGGTACCAGCCGGCGATGGCGAACAAAAACCCCGCCAGCAGCGACCAAAAGACTCCGCTCCAACCCTTGCAGCGAAAGGCGTGGATGACGTGCGCGATACCGGCGATGAGGAAAAGCCACCCGCAAAGGATTTCCGCGGCGAGGCTCACTGCCAGTGGAACGCTGATCGCGACGATCCCCAGCACGATCAGCGCCGCTCCCAGTCCGAAGAACCAAGCCCAGTTGGTCTTGACAACGTCCAACCCCTGGGGCGTCATTGAAAAAACACTCTTGTTCGATGCGGTTGCCATAACGGAACTCCCGAAATCCTCAAAGGGTCTTCGACACTCTATTACGTAATCAGCGACGGCGCGCCGACTTTCTAGAAAACCCTAGAATACGGAAGCGGCAAAGTCAATTATTCGCCGGACTCTTCCCCAGGCCGCTCCATCGCGTAAATCCCGCGAAACCGACATATTCCGCGCGGCGGACTCCGCCTTTCGAAGACACATCTTGCCCGAACCGGCTCTCGTTCCGCGGTTTCACGCCCAATCCAGCCCCGTTTCTCTTTTTAGACGGTGATCGAAATCGCCCAACAAACCGCCGATGAGATCCCAGCCGTGACACCGGCGAATCTCGATGTCGCCCTGCCGGTTGACGCGGACGATGCTTTCCTTGGAAACCCCGACCTGGGCCAGTTCTTCCGGATCCGGGCCGTCTTCCTTCGCGATGTCCAACAGCGTCTTCCCGGTCATCTCGATGAATTCCATCGCAATTCTCCTAAAGGGGTCCGTCGCCCGCGTTCCCGGAACGAGACTCGGACTTTGATCTCGCGCACTCAAACGCGGCAAAACGCGATCTTGGCGCATGTTATGCGGTTACGCCAAGATCGCGGAATGTCCAGCCCCCTATCGTAACGGATTTACTCGGGGCAGTTAAGTGTACTAGGCACCGAATTTGCCCAGGCGCCCGGCGTTCGCCATGGCAAGGGGCATCAAATGCATCGCGTGAAAATGTCCCAACCCCCCCTTCAGAGCCTCTCTTTCGCTGAACTTCTCGCACGCGTCGGGGCGGCAAACCTCGGAATACAGAAGCGTCGGAACCGGGTGCCAACTGTGATTACCAAGTTTTGCCGGCGTGCTGTGGTCTCCCGTAACGATCAATACGTCGGGCTTGAGGGCTTCGACTCGCGGAACGATTGAGTCGAATTCCTCCGTTGCCTTCACCTTCGCGTCGAAGTCGCCATCCTCGCCGCGGCTGTCGGTGTACTTGTAGTGGACGAAGAAGAAGTCGTAGTCGTCCCAGGATTGCTCCAAGACGTCTACCTCCTCTTCAAGCGTTTTCGGCTCTCCGAGCAAGTCCATGCCGACGAGCTGGGCCAACCCCTTGTACATGGGATACACGGCAATGACGGCCGCCTTCAGTCCGTAGACCTCCTCGTAGGAGAGGATGTCCGGCTTCGCGGAGAAGCCGCGCATGGTGAGTCCGTTCGCCTTGGATTCGTCCTTGAGCAACTCCCTCGCCTGCTTGACGAATTCGTCGGCGATTTCGGCCGTCTTCTTGCTCGCGTCATCGACGGCGACGGCATTCATGGGGGGAACGCCGGTCTTTTGGGGATCGGTGTCGCGCACCCTGCCCCCGAGTCCCTCGCCGCGGAAGACGACGACGAAACGGTGCTCCTTCACCGGTTTGACGAAGACTTCCACGCCGGGAATCTTCACGGCATTGAGCTTCTCGGCCAAGGGGGCCGATTCCTCGGTCGGAATCCGACCGGCACGGCGATCGGTGATGTTTCCGTTCTCGTCGAGCGTGCAGAAATTGCACCGGATGGCGACGTCCTTCTGGCCGACGTTGAAGCCGATACCGGTCGCCTCCAGCACCCCGCGGCCGATGAGGTGCTTGACCGGATCGTATCCGAATATCCCCAAGTGCCCGGGACCGCTGCCGGGCGTGATTCCGTGACTGATCGGAATGCTGTTTCCCAGTACCGATTTCTTCGCCAGCGCGTCCAGGTTGGGCGTCTTTGCCGCCTCCAATTCCGTCGGTCCACCCGGTTCGATGGGTAACCCGCCGATTCCATCGGCGACCAGCATGACGATTTTCGTGTCCGCTTCTTCCTTCAACGAACGAATCAGCGCTTGAATATCCATTTGTTTCTCCCGAATTCCGGTGTGTTCTACTTTCTCTCTTCCCGTTTCCCCTTGTTCTCCACCGCGGCGACCTTCGGTGCGGCGAACGTAAGCGATTCCACGAGTCGCCGGTCCATGTCCGCGAGCCGTTCGACGAGGTCGGTCGCCACGCTGAAAGCGAAAGTGGCCCGTCGGCCGTGACGGTCGCTGACGAGGTAGTAACGCCACGTGATCGGTTGCCCCTCCACTTCGCCGAGCACCGTCGTCCGCAAGATACGATACTCCTTGTCCGAGGACCATTGTCCCGCGTCGGCGAACCCCCGCGAGGTTTCATCAAGAAGCGATTCGATCTCGCGTTGAAAATCTTCCAGCGTGGCTTGCTTGCCGGGTTCCACTTTCGGCAGCGGAGAGACGTTGCACTGAGCGATGAATTTCCCATGGTCCAGGAGGCGAAACACGGCCAGATCGTGGTGATTCAAATTCGCATGCCAACCCCGGTCGTGTTCGAGGGTCCATTCCTCGTGCACCGGTTCAAAGAAGAGCGCCGTTAGTTCCGGCGTTGGAGCCGGCACCGGCTCCGCCAGGGTCTCCTCGTTAAGCGCCGTGCTCTTCTCCACCGGGACCATCCGTGACTGAACCCGGACGACGACGTCCAATCCGTGCGTGACGTGCCCCATCGGCCGTACCTCCTTGATCAGTAGGCCGACCCAATCGACCGCGTTCAGGCGCCGGTCGAAACGGGCTTTCCCCTTCACGCCCAACCGCGTAACCACCCCGTGCTTCGCGCCCTCCACGTCTCCGGTGAACTGGAACCGCACCACCTCGGGCGTGACTTCGGTAACGGCGCACTCGACGGCGCATTCGGAAACCGCGTCGAGAGATAGGAACCCGGCCGCGAACTCCTTTGAAAGGCTCCAGGTGTCTCCCTCGCCGACCGCTTCCGCCGGCAACAGCCCCTCTACCCCGAGACTGTTGGCCACGTTGTCGATCAGGTCCAACTCGCCCCGCGTCATCGTGCCGGCCGGTGAGAAGACGGTCGTCCGCGTACCGTCGAGTTCGACGCCGATGAGGCGTCTGCCGGGGCGAAGTTCCGTATTCGTCCCGCCGTCCCCGATCTTAACCGTGGATTTCGCCGTCTTGTAGGATCGCACCGCCCGAACGATGCCGTTTTCCTCTCGCGACCCTGCGAGCCGCAATTCCTCGTATTCCAACTCGGCGACCACGCTGAGCTTGTGTCGAGTGGTATCTTTCGCCCCTTCGGAAACCAAGTCTCCGCCCACCTCGAGCGTGCAACTTACACGGGTCGAATTCGCCTCGGAAGGCAGGAGTCGCACCTTTCCTTTCGCGTCTTCACCCGCAAATGATGGCCCGCGACAGCTCACCGCGATGACAACAGGCAAGACATTCAGCCATTTTGACCGGATTAAGCCCATTCTTCCAATCCTTTTCCGAAAGACCATCCTATCGAGGGATTTAATAGTTCTATATAAGAAGGGAAACAATGTATGCGACGGTGGCAAGGCCACCTTGACCGGGACGTGGCCGATCACTAGGGATGATTATTTGCCGATGACAGGGGCAGTGAATTGGCCCCTTCCACCGTCCTGCGGTTCGTTCTGACGGTGACGGTGATGGCTCGAGCGGTGCCGAACCAAAAACCAAATCGCGCCGTCCTACGTATCGAATGATACGCCGTTGTAACCGTTTTGTCGGTTTCACGGCTAGAGCGATTTGAGGTCTAATCGACAAGAACTACGCAATTTGTCCATCTCCAACCCAGGATTTCCGTGCGCGGATGCCGATTCCGGCGCACTTGATCTTTGACAAAACTCCGGGATGTCGCCGAAGGGGGACTCCGTTCCAGGTCGAACCGACCTAGTTGGAGCCGCCCGGGTAAACTCTTCTTTTTTTTCTGAAGACACTTTACTCTGTGTGTATCTCCGGAAAATGACGATTTAGTCTGTAACTTTTGACAATATTCACCGTCTAGCAAGTAGAGCCTTCATTTCTTCATCATAAATTATTTTACTTTTAATGCTTTTTTAATGTTTTTCGAAGCAATGCCTCCTTTTCCGGCGGAGGTTTAGTCGGTGGGTTGGGCCTATCGAAGCCGTTTGGAGTATGATAGACTGCTCTTTGGATTGACGTTTCCGACAGAGCCAGCCCTCTCAATCATCGGTTCCGGCCCGGCATGTTTCGCGAGCAATGGTGTGACCCCGCTTTGTATAGGGCCGAGTCCAGCGTATAAGGAGCAATTCCATGCATGCCGACGCAAAATACGTCAATCCGGCGCTTCGTCAGCTTCGTGATCAACAGGTCCGGTTCGCGCCCAGGGAGAAGAAAATCGAACAGGTTAATCTGGCCGAAAGGCTCCTTGGGGAGCTTAAGCCGGAACGAACCTATCCATACGACTATATTTGTTACCGCATCACGAGCCATCGCCCATCTTCCTACCCCGATTTGAAGCTTTCTGGTGAGGAGGCGACCCACGATTTGCAGTTGTTCGTCGAGGACGTTTCCGACGCGGCGAATGTCCCCGCGGACGATGCCGGGGAACCGGTCCTGACGATTGAGGAATTAAGTAAACAATTCAGTGTTTCGACAAAGACGATTGCGCGCTGGCGGAGGCAGGGGTTGATCAGCCGTCGTTTCGTTTTTGACGGGCGCAAGAGAGTGGGGTTTTTGAAGAGTTCCGTGGATAATTTCGTGAATAGTAATCGAGTTCGCATCGAGCGAGGATCGCAGTTCTCTCAGCTTTCGACCGAGGAACGGGACGAACTGGTGGAATATGCGCGACGCTTGGCGCAAAATGGGGGATGCCCCTCGACAATCATTAAGAAGATCGCTGACGAAACCGGAAGAAGCCCGGAAACGATCCGCTACACGATCCGGCAGTTCAACGAAGAACATCCGGACGCGGCCGTGTTCCGAGATCTGGGGCGGCAGTCCCTGAGCGTCGAGGCGAAGAGAACGATCTTCGAGCAAATGCAAAAAGGAAAATCCGTGGAGTACCTTGCGGAGAAGTATTGCCGCACCCCGTCGAGCGTCTACCGCATCGCGGCTGAGATGCGTGCCGCCCATATCATGGAGCTTCCCTTGGATTGCATCCCGAATGAGCAATTCGAGGACCCCGAGATGGAGCAGGAAATACTTGGTCCGACGCCCCCTTCGGAGAAGCCGGCTAAGAAAACCCGGATTCCGTCGGGCTTGCCCCCTTACTTGGCAAGCCTTTACGAGATTCCCCTGCTGACCCGGGAGCAAGAGGCGCACTTGTTCCGGAAGATGAACTTTTTCAAGTTCAAGGCGGCCAAGCTCCGGGAAAAGCTGGATCCGCATAATCCATGCTCGGAGCTGATGACCGAGATCGAGTCGATGTACGACAAAGCGGTGGAAACGAAAAACGATATTATTCAGGCGAATCTGCGTCTTGTCGTGTCCATCGCGAAGCGGCATCTCGGCCAGACCGAGAACTTTTTCGAGTTGGTAAGCGACGGGAATATGTCACTCATCCGCGCGGTCGATAAGTTTGATTTCGCCCGAGGCAACAAGTTCAGTACGTACGCGAGTTGGGCGGTCATGAAGAACTACGCGCGGACGATTCCGGACGAGCACCGTCACCGCGATCGTTTCCGGACGAGTCCGGACGAGGTGTTCTACGCGAAAGAGGATGAGCGAACCAAGGAGCTGGAGGAGGAAGTCGCCCAGATCGACCGCGAGCGCCAAGTTCGCAGGATTCTGACCTGCCTGGATGATCGCGAAAGGCGGATTGTCGAGGATCGGTTCGGAATCGGCCAGGAGCGAGATTCGCTTACGCTCCGCGAGGTTGGAGCCCGGATTGGGGTGACCAAGGAGCGCGTCCGGCAGATCGAAGCCAGAGCGCTTGGCAAGCTCCGTAAGGCCGCGAAAGAGGAACGGATTGAGTCCGCGGACTGAGTTCCGTCGCCACCGTGAATCCGTGGATAAGCAATACGGCGAGTCACGGCGATGGGGCGATCTGCCTGATTGGGAGTGGGGTCCGCGCTGACCATTTCGGTATGACGCGGCAACAGCCGGAATCCAGGAGCGCGTTTCGGTAAGGGGTGCTTTCTTGGCCGAGAAGGATAACCGGAAAAACGGTCATTCGTCTTGCCCCTGTGCCGATATTTCTTCCATTTCCCACGGGTTGTCTAAACCATTTTCGACTTGCGGACGAAGAGGAATTGAACGGCCGTCATTTCGTCGGATTTCGATTTGACGGCCTTCGTTTTTTGAAGCACGTTTTTTCGGCTCCCCATACGTCCCGCGTAGGTTTTTCTGAGAGGACTGCGGACAAGCCCCAGTGGGGGGCTTGATTACTTCGGAATGACCTCATTGTGTGGTAGCTGAACCACCCGCAGGGTGTAAATCCGAGCGTATTTGGCTTTCGGATGAGCCCAAAAAGTGGTCTTTTGTCGAGAAAAACCCAATCTGCCGCCTTGCGGAATGTGCGGGAGTGCTTTTATACTAGGTGATTCTCGTAACCGACCGGAGCGACGAACGGCCTGTTGGCGAGTAGTTTGCGCATGAAGCAGGGAGGTTTCATACGCGTCGGGCGATGAAGGAGAGAACGGAAATGCCTGGCGAGTGAGTGTTTCGGCCTCGAGTCGTAATGCGGAACGAGGTTGGAGAAGGCCGAAGGGCCGCTTCAGCAGCGTGCTAGCGTAGCTCAATCGGCAGAGCAGTTGATTTGTAATCAACAGGTTGTGGGTTCAAGTCCCTCCGCTAGCTCCTCGTGCGAGAAACCCGCGTTCAGTTTGGATTTTCCCGGGGAGTTTCCCGAGCGGTCAAAGGGGACGGACTGTAAATCCGTTGGCAACGCCTTCGCAGGTTCGAATCCTGCACTCCCCATCGAGCAAGACGTCGGCGCGAGAATCGCGAAGAGTTTGGCGAGAAGCGATACCGCCAATCGCGGGTGTAGCTCAATGGTAGAGCCACAGCCTTCCAAGCTGAAGACGAGGGTTCGATTCCCTTCACCCGCTCTTGCCGAAGTTGCGAATTATAGAATTTTCATTTTTTGTCTGAAATCTGGTTAGGTAGACCTTCCGTTTTTGAAGCAGGCTGCTGTAGCTCAGTCGGTAGAGCACATCCTTGGTAAGGATGAGGTCGCGGGTTCGAATCCCACCAGCAGCTCCTTCCTGACTGGATTGTATAGGACTGCTCCTTTTTAGTTAGAGAAATTCAGAGGGAGAGATTTAGAGTAATGGCCAAGGAAACATTTCAACGAACCAAGCCCCACGTGAACGTGGGTACGATTGGACACATCGACCACGGCAAAACGACCCTGACCGGTGCGATCTTGGCGGTCCAGGCGGCGAAGGGACTGGCGCAGATCAAGTCGTATGCGGACATCGCGAAGGGGGGTACGGTTCGTGACGAGACGAAGACCGTCACCATTGCGGTTGCTCACGTGGAATATGAGACGGAAAACCGACACTACGCCCACATCGATTGCCCGGGCCACGCCGACTTCGTCAAGAACATGATTACCGGTGCCGCCCAGATGGACGGCGCGATCCTGGTGGTTTCGGCCGCGGACGGCCCGATGCCGCAAACGCGCGAGCACGTACTTCTGGCGCGTCAGGTGAACGTTCCGCGGTTGTGCGTCTTCCTCAATAAGTGCGACCTCGTGGACGACGAGGAGCTGCTCGAGCTGGTCGAGCTGGAAGTCCGGGAGTTGCTCAGTGAGTATGGATTCCCCGGCGACGAGGTTCCCGTCATCCGCGGGAACTCGCTCGGCGCGTACAATAATCCGAACGATGAGACCTACGCCGGTTGTATCGGCGAGTTGATGAACGCGATCGACGAGTACATTCCAGAGCCGGAGCGACAGATCGACAAGCCGTTCCTGATGGCGATCGAAGACGTGTTTTCCATCGAAGGCCGCGGAACGGTCGCGACCGGCCGTATCGAGCAGGGCGTCATCAAGGTGGGGGAAGAAGTCGAGATCGTCGGAATCCGCGATTCGCGAAAAACGACCTGCACCGGCGTGGAAATGTTCAACAAGACCCTGGACCGGGGTCAGGCCGGCGACAACGTCGGATGTCTCCTCCGAGGGATCAAGCGCGACGAGATTGAACGGGGTCAGGTCTTGGCCAAGCCCGGCTCGATCACGCCGCACACGGAGTTCGAGGCCGAGGTGTACGTCCTGTCGAAGGAGGAAGGCGGCCGGCACACGCCGTTCTTCAGCGGTTATCGTCCGCAGTTTTACTTCCGAACGACCGACGTCACCGGCAAGGCCGACTTGATGGGGGACGCGGAGATGTGCATGCCGGGCGACAATGTCCGCTTGCATATCAGCCTGATCAGCCCGATCGCGATGGATGAAAACGTCCGTTTCGCGATCCGTGAAGGCGGTCGGACCGTCGGCTCCGGCGTCGTCACGAAGGTCATCAAATAAGTGAACAAGTGGTCCGCGACGGCCCGGGGGCTCGCCAAGGTCGCCGGGCGTCGTTTTCGACGAGGACGTGCGTCGGCGGCGCGATTCCGCTTATGCCGTTTTTTTTCGAGCCACACACGTGCGTAGGGGTGTAGCTCAATTGGCAGAGCACTGGATTCCAAATCCAGCGGTTGAGAGTTCAAGTCCCTCCGCCCCTGCTTTAAGATCGAAGCCGCCGCCGGGCCTCGTGCTCCGGCCCGCGGCGAAGGGTTTTTAGCGGTTACACATACCAGGAAACGAAACAACGGCATGACGCTTCGTCCGGCGATCTCGGACGCGAAACATGCGGGGAATCTGCTGCGGTGAACGAATTCATTCAGGAACTATTCCGAGCGAAGTTCTACAAGCGCAACCAGGGCCGCATTTCGCGGCAGGTGACCGGTTTCTTGTTGGCCGGGGTCATCGTCGTCGGGTGTTACCGGTTGTTGGAGGCGCTGCTGGGAACTCCAACGTGGCTCCAGTACGGGCTTCCCGCGGTGTTGGCCGTGGGGGGCGCATGGATTTGCTACCGTTTAGTCAACGTACCAAGCTTCGCCGACTTCCTTATCGCGGTGGAAGCCGAAATGAACAAGGTCTCCTGGCCGACCCGTTCGGAATTGATTCGAGGTTCGGCCGTGGTGTTGACCGTGATCATTGGTTTGGCGGGAATTTTGTTCGTTTTTGACTTGTTTTGGAAGTGGTTTTTCACCAACGTCCTTCGGATCTTGTAACGGAAACCGCTGCGCGAACCAGCGAGAGTTTGTAAAGCCGCGAAAAGGATATTCGGCGTGACCGAGGAAAGAAACGACATTCCACCCTTTCCGGAAGAGACGCCCTCCGAGCAACCGGACGCCGCCCAAACCGAAGGCGCCCCGGATGAGAGCGAAGACCGATCCCCTCAAATGGATTGGTACGTACTCAAGGTTCAGAGCAACCGCGAAAAGTCGATCCGCGAGGGGTTGCTCAGACGCATCGCGATTGCCGGATTGGACCGTTACTTCGGCCAAATTCTCGTGCCGACCGAGAAGGTGACCGAGGTCAAGGGTGGAAAGAAGCGCGTGATCGAGCGAAAGCTCTATCCGGGTTACCTCGTCGTCGAAATGGAAGTCAACGACGATACCTGGTTTCTCGTCCGAGAGACCCCGGGAATCGGTGATTTTACCGGTTCGCGGCAGACTACCGCGGAGCGGCTGGGGCCGGAGTGCTTGGTTCCCATGCAGCCGCACGAGGTAGCGCGCCTCGTGGCGAAGCAGGAGGAGGAAGCCGAGGAAATCGCCAAACTGAAGATCGGATTCTCCGAAGGGGACCGCGTCAAGATCAACGACGGGACTTTCGAGAATTTCGAAGGCGAAGTGGAGAAGATCGACGAAACGAGCGGTCGTGTCGTCGTGACGATCAATATTTTCGGTCGGAGTACGCCGGTCGAACTGGAGTATTGGCAAGTGGAGAGCCTCTGAGGCGGCGGACCGCGCATCCGCGGGATAGACGCGAGCCGATCACGGAATGCCGCCGGCCTCTGAGGGGACCGGCGGGTTCAATTGGGCGACCAACCGTAAAGTGCAATATCATGGCAAAACAGTTACAAGGCGAAGTCAAGTTCCAAGTACCCGGCGGCAACGCCACTCCGGCGCCCCCGGTCGGTACCGCGCTGGGCCCGTACGGAATCAATCTGGCGCAATTCGTTCAGCAGTTTAATGACCGGACGAAGGACGCGGGGGGGATGCCGATGCCGGTCGTCGTCCGGATTTACAATGACCGGTCGTTTGACTTCATCGTCAAGAGTCCTCCCGCCGCGGCCCTATTGAAAAAGGCGGCTGGAATCGCGAAGGGGTCCGGGGTTCCGAATAAGACGAAGGTCGGCCAGGTGACAACCGAGCAGATCGATGAGATCGTAAAAACCAAAATGAACGATTTGAATGCTCGAAGCGTCGAGCAAGCCCGGCGGTTGATCGCCGGCACCGCGCGAAGCATGGGCCTGGAAGTCGTAGAGGGATAAAAACATGGCAAAGCAATCGAAGCGACTTCAAGCCCTGCGCGAAAAAGTTAAGAACCTTACCGAGCCGCTCGAAATCGGCGAGGCGGTCGGAATTCTCAAGGAGTTCGACACGACGAAGTTCGATCAGTCCGTCGAGGTCGCCGTGCGACTGGGAATCGATCCCAAACAGGCCGATCAGATGGTCCGCGGATCGATCGTTTTGCCGCACGGACTTGGAAAGACGTTGCGGGTTGTCGTTTTCGCCAAAGGAGAGAAGGCGGAAGAGGCACGAGACGCCGGCGCCGACGAAGTCGGCGAGGCCGATCTCGCCGAGAAGATCAAGGGAGGGTGGACCGATTTCGATGTATGTATCGCCACTCCCGACATGATGGGATTGGTCGGCCCCCTCGGGCGGGTCCTCGGCCCGCGTGGTTTGATGCCGTCCCCTCGCGCCGGCACGGTCACTCCGGAGGTCGAGACCACCATCAAGGAGTACAAGGCCGGGAAGGTGGAATTCCGCAACGATTCGTCCGGTATCATTCATGCTCCGGTGGGAAAGCTCAGCTTCGACCGTGAGAAGCTCGCGGAAAACATCCGCGCGTTCGTCAATCAAATCGTTTCCATGAAGCCCGCGGCGGTCAAAGGGCAGTATGTTCGAACCGTATCCGTCAGCGCGACAATGAGTCCCGGCCTGAAAGTGGCGGTTTGAGTTATTCGGCCGGGTCGATCCCCGGCAGGACTGTGGCCCGTGTGGCCGCGAATCGGAACCGAACGAATCTAAAATGAGCAAATACGTAAAGAATCTTTTGACCGATCATTTCCGTGAACGTCTGGAGGGTGTTTCGGACGCCGTCGTCGTTAACGTGGTCGGTTTGGACGCGAACAAAACAAATCAGCTCCGCGGTGAGCTGGCGGCGAAGGACATCCGCCTGCTGGTCATTAAGAACAGTCTGGCCGCTCGGGCCGTGGCCGGGACGACCTTGGAACCCGCCCTCAAGGGACTCAAAGGGACGGCCGCGGTTTGCTTTGGTGGGGAGGACGTTGTTAGCCTCGCCAAGGAAGTCATACGCTTGGAGGAAAACCGCGATTACGCTTCTTTTGCCGCGCGGGGCGGCGCGATGGACGGAGAGTCGCTCACCGCCGAGCAGGTCAAGGCGGTCAGCAAGTGGCCCAGCCGTGACGAGCAACTCAGCCTCCTCGTCGGGCAGATACTCGGCCCAGGAGCCGCTCTCGCGGCGCAGATACTCGGTCCAGGAGCGACGCTCGCTGGTCAAGTGAAACAAAAGGCGGAAGGCGACGATGAGGCGGAGGCCCAATAGGCACCCCGGTCAATCCCGCTTTCTTCAAGAGAGAATAAGGAAGTTAGATAAGCGGCCCGCGGTGGAGTGCGTGGTTCTCCCGACGGGCTCAGAAGGGTCTTCCAATTCCGGTGTGAAAAAGCCACGCGCAGAAAAGAACGAGAAAGGATATTTCCCCGATGTCTGAAGTAGCTACCCGCGAATGGTCCGCGGCGATCAAAGATCTGGGCGACAACATCTCCGGTTTGACGCTCAAAGACGCGAAAGAACTCAGCGATTACCTCGAAGAAATCCATGGTATCAAGGCCGCCGCCGGCGGCGGCGTGATGATGGCCATGCCGGCCGACGGTGGCGGTGGGGCCGCTGCGGCGGTCGAGGAGCAAACCGAGTTCGACGTCGTGCTCGAGAGTTTCGGCGACAAGAAGATCAACGTCATCAAAGTGGTTCGCGCGGCGACCAGCCTGGGACTCAAGGAGTCGAAGGAAATGGTCGAAGGAGCCCCCTCCAAGGTCAAGGAGGGCATCTCCAAGGAAGACGCCGAAAAGCTCAAGGCCGAATTGGAAGAAGCCGGCGCGACCGTTTCGATCAAGTAACGCCGGTTTTGTGAATTTGAACACCCCATTAGAGGGCGTTCCCTGCGCATTCTCGGTGTTGGACGAGATGCGATCTTACGTTAATATGGGAGACACCGTCGAATTGCGCACCCCGCCCCCCGGGCGGGGTCATGGTGGTTTCCCCGGATGATCGCGGACTGGTCTACCAGTTAGTTCGACAAGTGGCGAAAAGCGAAAGCGGCCGGTTGCGGCCGCGTGGAGCGAGGTGACGAATATCCGCACAGGATTCTTTCGCGAACCGCCGACCCCCTATCGGTGGTTCAATCGGTTACACTCTCTTTCAGCAACGGACGGAACGCGGATGAACAACAAACTCGGGTTTCCCGAGACCGCCGTCGTTTTGACAAGCCGAGCTGCGCGCCGCGATTTCCGTCTTCGCATCGACAATCCTCCTTTCGTGGACCCGCCACGACGAGTGCCGTCGTGGCGGTTCGCATTCCCTTTTCCGTTTCATGAGGGTTAGTTCTCTATGGCGACCACAGCCCAAAGACGTCTCCAACCCAAGGAAATCCGGCGATTCGGAAGCCATCGGCCTCCCCATCTCACGCCGAATCTGACTCGCATTCAAACCGAGAGTTATGATGCTTTCCTCCAGTTCGAGGTTCCCCCCGAACAACGGGAGGATCAGGGAATCGAGAGTGTTTTGCGCGAAGTATTCCCGATTGAGAGCTATGACAAGCAGTTGACGCTCGATTATTTGCGGTATGATCTTGGAAAACCCCGGTACGAGCCGGACGAGTGCCGCCAACTGCGTCTGACCTACGGCCGGCCCTTCAAGGTATGGTTACGGTTGAACAAGGAAGAACCGGTCGAGGAAGAGGTATATCTGGGCGATATCCCGATCATGCTCGGCGGAGGGGAATTCATCATCAACGGGGCCGAACGCGTCGTCGTCAATCAGCTTCACCGCAGCCCGGGCGTCGATTTCGTTTCGGATCCCGAGGGGGGCGAACGGCGTGCGTTCAGTTGCCGGATCATTCCGGAACGGGGAAGTTGGATAGAGCTGAACATCACGAGGAAGGACAGTATTTCGGTTCGGATCGACCAGAGCGGCAAGTTTCCGGCGACGACCCTCATCCGCGCGATGGGGCCGGAATTCAGCCAAGACGCCGATATTCTCCGCGCATTCTACGAAACCAAGGTCGTGAAGGTGGGTCAGGCGGACACCGCCGCGGAAATCGAAGGCAAAGTGGCGGTCAGCGACGTCATCTACCCCATCGAGAGCGAGCGTGCCGGCGAGGTCCTCGTCGAGGCGGGTCAGCGCATATCCAAGAATGCGGCCGAGGAGATCCGGACGTCCGGCATCACCGAAGTCGAGATCATGGACGCGCAGAAGAACCCGCTCTTGTTGAATACGCTGGCCGAGGATCAGACGAGCAGCTACGAAGAGGCGCTTCTGCGGATCTACCAGCGGTTGCGGCCCGGGAACCCCCCCCAGTTGGAAAAGGCGAAGATTCTTTTCGACGAAAAGTTCTACGACACCAATCGATACCGCCTCGGTCGTGTGGGGCGTTTCCGGATCAACCGCAAGCTGGGGTTGGGGGCGCCGGAAGAAGAGATGACGCTTCGGCCGGAAGACCTCATCGCCTCGCTGAAGTATCTGCTCGACCTTTGCTCCGGTGAATCCGGCGCCGAGGTGGATGACATCGACCACCTGGGCAACCGGCGTCTGCGGACGATCGAGGAGTTGGCGTGCGATGAACTCCGCAAGGGATTTCTGAAGCTGCGCCGGACCGTTCAGGAACGCATGAGCCTCAAGGACGTCGAGGAGATGACGCCGCGGACGCTCGTCAATCCCAAGAGCATTTCCGCCGCCATCGAGTACTTTTTCGGTCGCGGCGAACTCTCCCAGGTCGTCGACCAGACCAATCCTCTTTCCATGCTCACGCACGAGCGTCGGCTCTCCGCGTTGGGACCGGGCGGTTTGAACCGCAAACGGGCCGGCTTCGAAGTGCGAGACGTCCATATCTCGCATTACGGGCGGATATGCCCGATCGAGACTCCGGAAGGGACCAACATCGGATTGATCTCGAGTCTGTCAATTTACGCGAGCGTCGACGAATACGGATTTCTGATTTCTCCTTACCGAAAAGTCGTCGACGGAAAACTGACGGACCAGGTGGAATGGTTGCGTGCCGATCAGGAGCACCACGCGTACCTCGTCTCGGGCGACGCCCCCATCGAAAAAGGCAAGCTCGTAGGGGAAACCGCCGACACGATCGTCGCGCGGCACGCCGGAGATCTCCAGCTCGTACCGGTCAGCCGGGTCGATTACATGGACGTCGCGCCGAACCAGATGCTCGGCGTTTCCGCCGGACTGATCCCGTTTCTGGAGCACGACGACGCGAACCGGGCACTCATGGGTTCGAACATGCAGCGCCAGGCCGTACCTCTCCTCTTGGCCGAACCGCCGATCGTCGCGACTGGAATGGAGCGCGATACCGCGCAGAACTCCAGCATGATCGTCCGCGCCAAACGCGGCGGAACCGTCACGTACGTCGACGCGACGCGGATCGAGATCGGAGCCGACGTGTACGAGCTGCGGAAATTCGTCGGTCTCAACGAGCGAACTTGCCAGAACCAGAAGCCGATCGTCCGGATGGGACAGCAGGTCGAAGCCGATGAAGTGCTCGCGGACGGGGCGGCCACCTTCATGGGCGAGCTGGCTCTGGGCCGGAACGTGCTCGTCGCTTTCATGGCGTTCGACGGCTACAACTTCGAGGACGCGATCATCATCAGCGAGGAACTCGTTCAGAACGACGTCTACACGTCGATCCATATCGAGGAGTTCGACATCGAGATCCGCGAGACCAAGCTCGGCCGCGAGGAATTCACGCGGGACATTCCGAACGTCGGCGAGAAGGCGTTGCGGAATCTCGACGAGCACGGAATCGTCCGCGTAGGCACCTACGTCCGTCCCGGCGACATCCTCGTCGGCAAGGTCTCGCCGAAATCGAAAACCGAGTTGACCCCGGAAGAGAAGCTGCTGCACGCCATTTTCGGAAGGGCGGGCGAGGACGTGAAGAACGACTCGCTCGAGGTTCCCTCCGGAATCGAGGGGATCGTTATCGACGCACAGCGGTTCTCCCGCCGGATGAGCCTTTCCGAGGAAGATCGCAAGGCGTTCGAGGCCGAGTTGAAGACGGTCGAATCGGAAGGAAACGCGCGGATCGCTTCCGCGTTCGACGAGCTGGTAAAGGGCCTGGAGGATATTCTCGAGTGCAGGCTGCTCGACGAGGATGGCAATTCCCTGGTTCACGATCAGGAGCACCGTTTCGTCGCGGAACAGGCACAGCGGTTCAACCTCGAATCCGTACTGAACCAATTGGACGTGCGTTCTCCGGAGAAGCGGGCCGCCGCGGAAAACGCGTTCCGCGAGACGTGGCCCCCGGTGGAGGCCGCCATCGACGCGAGGGACCGCCGCCTCAATTCGCTGAAGCGCGGCGACGAGCTGCGAAGCGGCGTCTTGCAGATGGTCAAGGTGTACATCGCGACGAAGCGGGTCATCTCCGTGGGAGACAAAATGGCCGGCCGCCACGGCAACAAGGGCGTCATCTCGAAAATCCTCCCGCAAGAGGACATGCCCTATTTGCCGGACGGCACCCCGGTTCAGATTCTTCTGAACCCGCTGGGCGTTCCCAGCCGCATGAACGTAGGACAGATTCTGGAAACCCACCTCGGGTGGGCCGGAGGAACGCTCGGATTCCAGGCGATCACGCCGGTCTTCGACGGAGCCGACGAAGAAGAAATCCACGGGTGCCTGGAAGAGGCCGGCCTCCCCAAACGTGGAAAGATCCGCCTCATCGACGGTCGTACCGGAGAGCCGTTCGAACAAGAGGCGACGGTCGGATACATCTACATGCTGAAGCTGCACCACCTGGTCGATGACAAGGTACATGCACGTTCGACCGGGCCCTATTCGCTCA
>CAZFQG010000110.1:0-21114 GCA_964520785.1 uncultured Planctomycetaceae bacterium
CGTCCAGACCATCCCCTCCTCTTCGCGTTTGCTCGTAAAAGCAAGCGTGACGTCGCCGGAGGTGATCTTCGTCTCCTCTTGGACGCGAAGCGTGTTCGGCAGCATCGCCGCCAGCTTCTCCAGATCGACCCGGCCCTCGATCGCGAAGCTCTGCCGGAGGAACGACCCGAGCGTCGCCTTCTCGGGACCCCCATGGTGGAGCGTTCCGGTCAGGGAGAAATTCCCGACATCGGTCGTGACGGCGCTCTTCTCGATGGTCACCGTGCGGTTTTGCGTCGTCAACCGGCATTCGGTACTGAGCTTGTCGAGGCGGACGGTGTCTCCGCGGAGACCCGGCGTGGTGAAAAGGACCTCGGAAGCCGTGATATGCCCGTCCACGCGAATCGACCCGACCGCGTCGTTCGGATCCCATGAGGCGCTCAGCGACGAGTTCAGCCGCCCGGCCAGCCGGGTTTCCGGCGATATCCGCTGCAGGACCACGTCGGAGAGAACCAGCGGAACGTCCTTCGTATTCAGACGCACGACGCCCCCCGGTGCTTGCGGATCTTCCGGATCGGGGCCGGTCCGGTACTCCAAGTCGAAGCGGCCGGGCTGCTTAGCATTGGCGATCTGGCCGGAGGCCTTCGCGAGAAACGGCTCCGCGGGGTCCGGCGAGAACGTCATCGCGGCCTCCAGCTCCTCGATGGCCCACTTCCGGTCGGCCGTCTTGTCGTGGACCTCGACCGTCCCGCCGACGATCTGGATGGAGCATTCCACCGCCTCGGTTTCCTTCTCCGAAGGCTTGAGGTATTCGGCGATCAGGTCCTCGAGATTGCTCCCGTCGCGGCGGATTTCCAGGGTGATCTTCGGCTTTTCGATCAGAAAATGCCCCGGCCTTGCCGTATCCCACAGCAACGACAGGAGCGACTTTCGCCCCTTGATCCGCTCGGCGGAGACGACCGGAACCTCCCGGTTGTCCCGGATCGCGACGCCGCGGAGTTCAACCGGAGAGAACCAGCCCAGCGACGCGGATTGGAACGTCACCGAACCATTAAGGTCGGAAGCGGCCGAGGAGAGAATCCACGACAGCAGCGACGTCTTCGCCACGACCAACGGAGCGAACCATACCAGGGCGACGAGAAATAGACACATCCCGGCGATGGAACGCCACCGCGCCAGCAAGACGTCCAGGAGCCGGGTGAACGCGCCGGGGGACCGCGCCTCGGGCCCGGCGTCCTCCCATGACGCTCTTCGCAACCGCGTCTCTCGACGTTTTTTCGTACCCAAAGCCATGGTCGTACCTCACAACGAAATCCGTTCCACGCATCTCTCCAGTCTACACAAAACCCCCATACTGCCAGGAAAAGGGGGGATGCTAAGCTGGATAGTAAGAAATAAGCCCTTGCGGGTCAATCGCGATGTGTCCAGCTCGGCCAACTCCCCAAACCGACATGGGGCTTTTGGACTGCCTCGATTGGTGGTATGATTCGGGACTGAGGGGTAACGGCACCAAGTTGGTCGTTCGTCCGGCCGTCGGCCCGTGATTTGGCGCGGTAGAGACTTCCGGCTCGGAATGGGGTAGTCCGCGACCAGTTTGGCAACCCAACGAAACGAAGGAACTAGTGCTTTGTCAACACTTGTTTTACGGGTTGGCAGCATGGCGCAGCACTAAGTTTATGAGGAGACAATCATGGAATTCGATCACGTCGGTATCATCACCGAGGAAAAGAAAGAGGGGGCCATCTATGTCGAGGCCACCAAGGTCTGGGTGACCGACTTCCGGGTGGACCCTTATGGAATCGAATGGCTCCGATTCGAGCCGGACACGCCGGTCACGGGGCCGGTCCGGCATCTGCCCCACGTCGCTTTCCGCGTGGAGAGCATTACCGCGACGGCGAAGGAACTGGGGCTGAAGACCCTCCTGGAACCGTTCGACGCGGACCTGGCGATCGTCGGCTTCTTCGAAGCGGAGGACGGCTCGATCATCGAGCTAATGGAATACAACCGGTAGTCCGGGTAACGCCCCGGTTACTTGCCGATGCAAAACCGGCTGAAGACCCGCTCGAGCAGGTCGTCGGTGTAGACCAAGCCCACGATCTTGCCGATCTCCTCCAGGGCCAGGCGGAGATCGGCGGCAACGAGTTCTTCCCGTAAGATTGTCTCGTCCAACCGCCGGAGGGCCCGGTGAAGCGACTCGGCCGCCCGGCGGAACGAATCGGCGCATCGGACGGCGGTAGTGACGACAAGACCCTCCGCCACCTTGGTATCCGCCAAGAGCACCTCGCGGACCGCCTCCTCCAACGCGGCGAGCCCCTGACGCGTTTTGACGCTGGTATGAATGACCGGCTCCGCGACTTCTTTCACTCCGGATCGTACCGACGCCCCCTTGTCGCACTTGGTCAAAACGAGAATCGTCCGTTCGTGAGCCGACGGATGGCTTCCCAAAATCGATCTGGCAAGTGAAGGCGTTTCGTCGGAGGAAGCATCGACGCAGAGCAGGACCAGGTCGGCCGAGCGGCGCTGTTCTTCCATGAACCACGCGGCGGCCGATGCAATGGTGCCCCCGTCGACCGCCTGAACACCCGCCGTATCGACCAGCCGGTAGGAGAAGTCGCCCACGTTCAAGTCGACCGTCAAGTAGTCGCGGGTCGTCCCGGGCATCTTCGAGACGAGGGCGGCGGTGTCCCCGGCAAGGGCATTGAAGAGGCTGCTTTTTCCAGCGTTGGGTGCTCCGGCGAGGACGACTTTTGGCAGGTCGGCCGCCCTGTGCCGCGCGGCGAGCCGCCCGGTCAGTCGATCGACGGTCTCGGCGCACCGGAGAATCTCGGTCCGCAACCGCGAAGACGTAATAAACGGAAGGTCCTCATCGGCGAAATCGAGCCCCGCCTCCAGATGGGCCAAGAGGTCGAGAATCGCGTCGCGAAGCGCCGCCAGGGGCCTGCTCAGTCCTCCGGCAAGCTGAACGAGGGCCGCCGTGAGTTGGTCTTTCGAAACCGCGTCGATGGTTCCGAGGACGGCCTCCGCCTGCGTCAGATCGATCCGGCCGGAGAGAAACGCGCGGAGCGTAAACTCCCCCGGTCCGGCAGGCCGCGCGCCGGCGAAGCAGAGTTCGCGCGTCAACGCCTCCAGAACCGGAGTCGAACCGACCGTATGGAACTCGACGACCGGCTGCCCCGTATAGCTCCTCCGATCCGGCCAGACGTACGCCTCGGCGGGAATCGGTGAATAAAACGCTTCGAGCCGCAACGCGCCGTCGAAGACGCACGACCGGGTAACATCAAAGGACGGGCCGGACGAACCCCCCGGGCCGACGAATACCCGACCCGCGCACGCCGCCGTTTTCACCCCGCTGAGCCGCACGATTCCCCGGGCCGCGCCGCCCGACGGGGAAGCAACCGCGACGATGGTATCTTCCGTATCGTACAAACGCCAATTCCAAGATAGCCCCGGTTTCTTCTATACGTTTCGCCTCATGCCTATTCCTTCCCCTTACTTCCGTTTCTTCTCCAACGCCTTTCCGGATTCTTTCGTCTTTCCCGACTCCCTGCGCGCCTGTTTCCAATCTTTTGGTGCTTCCTTGGACGGGGGCGGCGCTGCCTCCGTCTTGGGGAGAAGCTTTCGCTCGGCGACGCTCCAAAGGCTTGTCGCGATGAAGTAGAGACACAGCCCGGCGGCCACCTTGAAGAAGAGGATACCGAAAAAGACCATCATGTACTTCATCATCTTCTGTTGCATCGCCTGCTGCTCGTCCATCGCGGGTGGCATGAACATCTTCTGCTGCCAGATGAACAGGAATATCGTGATGATCGGCAAGAGATTGAAGTAGGGCCCCAGGCCGAACATCCCCACGCCGCTGGTGATAAGCTCCGGCATGAATCCCGACCAATCGAACAGCATATCCGGCCCGGCGAGGTTCGTACACCAACCGAGGCTCCGCGTAATCAACGGCTGTTGGCGCAGTTCGATGTCGACCATCAACGACCGGTACAGGGCGATGAAAATCGGGAGTTGAACGAAGATAGGAAGACACCCCATTAAGGGATTGTAATTGTGTTTGCGGAACAGTTCCTGCTGGGCCCTGGAACGAGCCTCCAGGTCCTTTTTGTGTTTTTCCTGAATCTTTTTCAGTTCCGGTTGCAGTTCCTGCATCTTCGCGGCGCTGGCCACCTGCTTCCGGCTCAGCGGATACATGCATGAGCGGACGAGCACCGTCAAAAGGATGATCGCCAGCGCATAGCTTCGCGTAAAGTAGTAGAAGAAGTGGAGCGTTTTCGCCATGGGTTTCGCGGCCCAACTGAACCAGCCGTAGTAGACCAGTTCGTCCAGGTCGTAACCCGCCAGAATATCGATGTTCTTCGGACCGACGAAGACGTCGAAGGAATGCTCGCGGGAATCGCCCGGCCGGAGCGCGACCGAAGCGCTGATCAGCCGGCAGGAGGTGTTGGCGTTCTTCTCCAGCCCCGCATCAACCCCTCCGACCAGAATCGGCTCGGTCCTGGCGAACCAGATTTCACCGGGATCGTCCTTTCGGGGGATTAAGACGGAGGAGAAGTACTGCGCGTCGACTCCCACGAACGTGATCGATCGATCCGTCCAGGCTCCGGCAAGGGTCGCCTCCGCGATATTCGTCGAGCCGACCATCTCCGGGACGTTTCCATCCAAAGAAATGATGAAATCCCGCAGGCCGCCGCTCCAATTTCGGCTGACGCGGTTCGCCCACCACCATCCTTCGATCGGCAGGCCGTTCGGGCCGTCCAGCCGATAGGCGACATCGCGGGCCTTGTCGCCGATATTGCGCACTTCGATCTTGAACTCGATGTGGTATCCGCGAAACGCCGGATCCCGCATCGCGTCCGCCGGTACCTCGACGACCGCGTACGTCTTCGTGAACTCGATCCCTTTTTCCGGAATCGCGTGGCGGAAAACGGCCTTTCGCTCATCCGCGGAGACTACTTCCCAATTCACTCCGTACATATCGACGCCGGGCAATTGCCGGAATCGCTCCTCCTTCGGAACGACTTCCTTCCTTCGGTCGGCGTCGTCCTTCTTCGGAGTGAGGTCCTCCTCGTCCCATTGATTGAGCGTCAACAGAAAGGAGAGCGGATCATCATTCTCGGGGCGGATCACGTCCATCGGACGGTCGGTGAGCCTCACCGCGACTTCCTGTTCCGAGCCGTCGCGAAGGAGCGTCACCGGTACTTCGTCGCCGGGGCGCGTCGGTCGGAGCGCCTCGCGGAGCGACGCGGCACCGGTCACCCGGGCGCCCCCAACCGATAGGATCATGTCCCCCTGCCGGATGCCGGCTTTCGCGGCCGGCGTCCCTTTTCCGACGACTTGAACCGGACATCCTTTGCCCTGGACCGATTCGTCCACCATGACGCTGCCGAGATAACCGCTCAGGTCCTTGAACTTCCCATCCGGACCCATCAACGAGAGGTACCGCGGGCTGTTGAGTTCCACGCGCGCCACGGTCGCTCCGCGGTTGGAGAGCGTGACGAGCATCCGGTACGGATCGTTCGGGTCGGCCGAACCGAGGGTCAGATACCGAAGCGGAGGCTCCGGTCGCTTCTCGGCCGGCTCGGGTTCCGGTTCCTTCTCTTCGTCCAACTCCTCGGGTGCCTCGGCGGCCGGATCCGTCGCCGCGGGCCGCTCTTCCTTTGCGGCTGGTTCCGCCGGAATTTCCGCGTCTTGGACCTCATGCACGTCATCCTTGACGGGGGCAGGCAATCGGTCGCCTCCCTCCTCGCGTGCTTGAGGAGGTGGGGGGGGATTCAGCCACGCGTTGATGTACGCATGCGCCAGCAGAATTCCGAAGGAGAGCGTAATGAAAAGAATGAACCGTTTATCCATGAATCCGTCGAATCGAAAGGGGTGGGAGATGTGCCGATGTGCCGAGGCGGCGCGGGTTGGGAAAAGCACGCTCCAAGCGGATGATCAGCGGCCTTCGCGGAGCCGGTCTCCGAGGAAGTTGTCGAGTTCCGGAATCGAATGAATGAGCGAAACGGTCAGTTCAACATCGTACTCCACTCGGCGGAACCGAAAATGATCGTCCTCCAGTATCACGTAGCACGCCCTCGGATCCAAATCTCGCGGCTGGCCTACCGAACCGACGTTCACCATGAGCTTCTCGTCCGACAGTGGAAACTCCTCATGAATCTCCTCCGGACTGAAGAAACGAAGATCCTCCGTGAATACTCCCGGAACGTGCGTGTGCCCCTCGAACACACAACCGCGCACCAGCGCGAATATCTTCTCCATCTTCCGCCGATTATATATATCTTCCGGAAAGACGTACTCGTTGAGCGGGTTTCTGGCGGAACCGTGTACGAATAACAGTCCGTCTTCCTGGTGGTTCCGAGGAAGTTCCCCCAAAAAGTCCCACCGCTGCTGCCGCTGCGTCGGCGAACCCGGCCCCGACTCCAGTATCGAGCGCGTCCAAAATATGGCACGTTCCGCCTGCGCATTGAACCCCTCGGGGTCGAAGAGGGCTCCCTGGTCGTGATTGCCCAAAAGGCACACGTCAAACTTCATCGCCAAGTCGATGATTTCACAGGGATTCGGCCCATAGCCGACCAAGTCTCCCAGACAGAAAACCTCACGGATCTCCTGCTGCTCGATATCAGCCAAGACGGCCTGGAGGGCTGCGAGATTGCTGTGAATGTCACTGATCAGGGCACGTTTCACTGGAAGACCTTCGTGGAAGGAATATCCTCTTCAGAGGGGAGATAAAACGGTATTCGGAGTTATTGCTGCTACCCAGTTAAACATAGTATTGTCTCAGAGAGGGTTCGTCTAGTCGACCCCCTTGCGTGCAATTAGGAAAAAACCGGCTTTCGGAGACGCCTTGCCCGACCAAGAAAACCTAGACCTTACCCCCTATACGGACGTACTCCCCGTTTTCCGGTCAAAACCGTCAAAGTACCGCCGCAACGCTCGTCGAGGCAACGCCTTCGGGAGCGAGCGAGTGTCTTCGGTGGTGCCTTGGGCTTTTTTTAGAACCTGTCGGTGACGTCCCGCGTAGAAGAAGTTTGAGGAAGACAACCTATATGCGAATTTTGGCGATTGAAACGACCGAGCGAATACCGACGGTTGCCGCGATTGATTCCAATCGGCTCGTTTGCGAGCGGTCTTTGGACCACCTACAGCGAAGCGTCCAGTCGCTCGCCCCCGGAATGCGGAGCGTGCTGGCGGAAATCGGCTGGGAACCACGCGACGTCGATCTTGTCGCCGTGTCCGTCGGCCCGGGATCGTTCACCGGAATCCGCGTCGGCGTGACGACGGCCAAAACGTTCGCGTACGCCGTCGAGGCGGAGGTTCTCGGGGTCGATACGCTCGAGGTGATCGCGTTCGGTTGTCCGGATGAAGTCGACGCCGTCTCCGTGGCCGTGGACGCGCAGCGGCACGAGGTCACTTCACGGCTGTTCCGCCGGAACGAATCGGGCCGGTTTAGGCCGTTCGGCGATGCGTCGCCGCGGTCAATCGACGCGTGGCTTTCGGACATCCCGGAGGATGTTCGACTCGCTGGACCGATTTTGCGGAAACTTCCGGAAGATCGCTGGACTTCCCTCCCCACCGTCGATCCCGCCTTTTGGACTCCTCGGGCCGCGGCGGTGGGAATGCTCGCGGGTCGAAAGTACGCCGAGGGGGGGAGAGACTCGGTTTGGGACCTCCTCCCGGTCTATTCTCGCCCCAGCGCGGCGGAAGAAAGAGCCCGGACGTCCCCTGGTCGTTCCATTCCCGGGCGTCCTATTGTTGAATAATTCCCAATCTGAACAAACTCCGTTCGTCAGAACATGAATCCCCTTTCCCCCTGGAGGAACCAGGTCATGAAAATCGTTCGCAATCTTTCTTTTTCAATCGCGGTTCTTCTAACCATTTCGTGCGTTCTGCCGGCACAAGAAATCCAATCCCCTAAAAACCTGAGAGAAACGGTGGACGCCGGCGTCCGGTTTCTGTTGCAGAAAGGGCAGGCGGAGAACGGGGCGTTCAGTGATTCGCTGGGGCTGGGCCCGACGGGACTTGCCCTGACGGCACTGGTCCGCTCGGGACGCTCGCCCGAAGATCCGGCGGTCGCGAAAGGCTACGCCTATCTACTTGAATCGATCCAGCCGGACGGGGGTATCTACACGACCGGCTCCTTCTACCGGAATTATGAAACGAGCACCTCGATTTTGGCGCTTACCGCCGCGAACCGCGACGGCAAATATAACGGCGTCATCAACCGCGCCAAGGCGTTCCTGAAACAAATACAATGGGACGAAACAGAAGGTATCGATCCGTCCGATCCGAACTACGGCGGCGCCGGCTACGGCAGCCAAAAGCGGCCCGATCTTTCGAATACCTCGTTCTTTCTCGACGCCCTCAAGTCCGCCGGCGTCAAGGAGGACGATCCGGCGATGCGGAAGGCGCTTGTCTTCGTCTCGCGGTGTCAAAACCTCGAGACCCAATACAACACCACCCCCTTCGCAACGGCGAACCCGGATGGCGGTTTCTATTACACGCCGGCCGCGGGTGGGGAAAGCAAGGCGGGCGAGACGCCGGAAGGAGGTCTGCGGAGCTACGCGAATATGACCTATGCCGGGCTGAAGAGCATGCTCTACGCTGGCGTCGACCGGAATGACCCTCGGGTAAAGGCGGCCGTCGAGTGGATCCGCAAGCATTACGACCTCGAAACCAACCCCGGATTGGGTGGTCAGGGGGTCTACTACTATTACCACGTCTTCGCCAAAGCGCTGGACGCCCTCGGAGAGGACACCTTCACCGACGCCGAAGGAAAGGAACACGATTGGCGGAAAGAACTCGCCGCCGAACTGGCGAAGCGACAAGAGCCCGACGGTTCGTGGGTCAACCCGGTGACACGCTGGTATGAAGGGGACCCGAATCTGGTAACGGCGTATGCCCTGTTGGCGTTGTCGTACTGCGAGAAGTGATCGCTCGCGCCGGCGCACGGCGACGTTGGATCAGCGTCCCCCCTTTAACTGCTCATCCGATGCTTTCTTGCCTGGTCGCTAACTTCGAAGTGGCCACATTTGCGCCAGGAGCGAAGGCTGTGACGAAACCCACTTTTTTGGGGATATTGAACCCATTCTGCAGAATGGACGCTGGGGTTTTTCGGTTTTTTTAGGGGGATCGTGGCTTCGTGTGCGTTATTACGGTAGGGAATCGTATTACACGCTTCCGACCTGAACCACGAACGAAGGCCACTATGATATACGAACGACTCCCAGACCGGGACGACGTTCTGGCAAAGAAGCTCCACCAGGCATTTCCGGAAGAACCTCCTCCGGATGGTCTGCCTGCTCGGATTGTCGCCGCAGCGCAACATTCCGTGCCACAACGACGAAAGTCCCTTGACGAAAAACGCCGAACGCAGCGTTGGCATGCGGTCGTTACCGGCACTTCCGCGACGATCTTCGGGCTCCTTCTCGGGATCACCTTGGGCTATGATGCTTTCGACGGTAACGGTCAATCCACCACGGGGCGCGAGGAACCGCCCGCCGTCTACCTTGCGTTGCTCTCGGGTTATACCGACTTCGAGGGGGTTGACCCATGAAGGATCATCTCATCGTGTTCTTGCTTTGCCTCTCGCTGGCACTAAATGCGGCGTTCATGGCGGTCTGGTTCGCGAAGACGCGAACCGCCCGGGGAGCCGAGCCGGACGGCTCCTCCATCGGTTGTCCGCTTCACCGCGACATGGGCGTGACGTCTGAGCAATGGGCGGTGATTGAGCCGCGGCTGAAGGAGTTTCAGCGGTCGCTCGATGAGCCCATCGAGAAAGCCGACCGGCTCCGTGACGAGGTTCTCGGTACGATTGCCGAGGAGGGAGTTTCGCCGGATACGGTCTACGCCAAGCAGCGGGAATTGCTCGACGCGAAACACGAAATCCAGCGGCGCGTCGCTGATTTCCTCCTTTGGGAAAAGACCGTCCTCACGCGGGAGCAACGGGACCGCATGTTCGCCCTGCTGAAAACCGGCGCCTACGCTCGGCGGCACGCGCCGCCTCTTTCGGGGCGCCGCGCCGAATGCGGCCTCGATCGCTCCAGAGACTAATTCTCTTCCATCCTCACCCATGTTCCTTCGTTCATTTTTCGCATGACTACGCCACGCCCTACCCGGCCCCTGTTGCCCAACCGCGGAGTCGGCACGAATTCGACCGAGACGCCCACCGGAGGCCGCACGACTCGAACGGAGCGCCGCCGGAAACGGCGGAAGTTGGCGCGGCGGACCGTCCTGGCCGTCATCGTGGCGTCTCTCTGCGCGGGGGGATGGTGGTGGAGCCAGCGAATTTCGTCCGGTCACGCGGACACCCTCCCGCCGACCGCTAACGTCGTGCGGCGCGATTTCAGCGCATCGGTCTTGGCGACCGGCGCAGTCCGACCCAGGGTAGGCGCGGAGGTCCGCGTCGGGTCCCGGATTTCCGGCACGGTGAAGCGGCTTCACGCGAACATCGGAGACACCGTTGAAAAGGGCCGCGTTATCGCCGAGCTGGACCGCGAGGACCTGGACGCGGACGTGGAACAGGCGAGCGCTGAACTGCGGCTGGCTGAAGTGAATCTCGATACAATCCGAGTCCTGATGCCCCAGGAGATCAACCGGGCTCGCTTGGATCTCGACGCCTGGGCGGCGACGGTGGAATTGACCGAGGCCGAGTTGGACCGCCACGCCGAGCTGCACAAGTCGCGAGCCACCTCCGGGACTGAACTCGATTCGGCGCGAGAACGCCGCGTCGTCGCCCAGTCGAAACTGGCGGCGGCCGAAATCTCGTACCGGTTGTTGATCTCGCGGCAAGAACAGGAATTGCGTCAGGCCGAAGCCAAGCTCGCCGCCGCCAGGGCCGCCCTGGAGAACGCGAAGGTTCAGGTGTCCTATACCAAAATCACCGCCCCCATTTCCGGCGTCATCGCCTCGGTGGCGACCCAGGAGGGGGAGACGGTCGCCGCCGGCCTCAACGCGCCGACCTTCGTCACCATCGTCGATCTTGACCGATTGCAGGTCGACGCTTTCGTGGACGAGGTCGACATCGGAAAAATCACGGTCGGCCAAAAGGCCGCCTTCAGCGTCGACACCTACCCGGGACACCAGTTCACCGGCGGCGTCGAAGCGATCTATCCCAAGGCGGTTATCCAGGAGAACGTCATAAACTACGTCGTCGTCGTGTCCATCGACGGCCGAGATGGAAGGACACTCCGCCCCGAGATGACCGCCGCGGTAACCATCTTCCTCGACGCCAAGGAAAACGTCCTCGCCATCCCCGCCCAAGCAATCCGCCGGGACCGCGGAAAGAACCGCGTATACGTAGATAAGCCGGGAGGATTCGAAGAACGCGAGATCGTCGTCGGCTGGAAAGACGGAACATGGATCGAGGTCATCGACGGACTCGGGGAAGGGGAGGCCGTCTTTCTAGAAAAACCGGTCGAGAAGGTGACGAAGTGACGACCGGGCCAAGGGGCGAAGCAAATTCGTTTTACGGATCAAACCAATGCTTGAACTCAAGGACATTTCAAAAACCTACACCTCCGGCGATGGGGGGACGACCGTCTTGAGCGACGTATCGTTCGTCATCGAGGAGGGGGAATACGTGGCCATCATGGGCGCTTCCGGGACGGGGAAGTCAACGTTGATGAACATCCTCGGCTGTCTCGACCGGCCGACCGGAGGGCGATACCTTTTCGATTCCGTCGAGGTGGAAACGCTCGACGACAACCGGCTTTCGCACCTGCGGAACCGCCGGATCGGATTCGTTTTTCAGCAGTTTCACCTGTTGGAGCGGACCACCGCGCTGAAGAACGTGCTGCTGCCGTTGATCTACGCGGAACACTATCCGGAGGAAGCGGAGGATTGGGCCGAGGAGGCGCTCGCCGCCGTCGGCCTTCAGGACCGGATCGACTACCTCCCCAGTCAACTCTCCGGTGGACAGCAGCAACGGGTCGCCATTGCCCGGTCGCTCATCAACAATCCGACGGTCATCCTCGCCGACGAGCCGACCGGCGCCCTGGATACCAGAAGCGGCCTGGAAGTGATGGCGATCTTCGAGTCCCTGAACCGGCAGGGCCGCACCATCATCATGGTGACCCACGACCGCGAGGTGGCCGAACATGCCGGGCGGATCATCGTGATGCGCGACGGCCGGATCGCCGAGGACCGACGGAACGAATCCCCGCTGAGCGCTGAATCGGAGCTGGCCTCGCTCGAGGCGGCGTCGGACGCCACGAACAGGGAGGACCACGCATGAGAATCACGCGGATCGCCGGACAATCGTTCGAATCGCTCGTCAAGCACAAGCTGCGCACCTTCTTCATGATGGCCGGCACGATCGTCGGGATCGCGGCCTTGGTGATCATCATGGCGATGGGACGCGGCACGGAAAAGAGGGTCATGACCCGAGTGAACAATTTCGGCCCCAGGGCGATCATGCTCATCGCCGGCGGCGGAAAGGACCTGCCGCCTCCCGATTTGAGCGTTACGACACTCACGCTCGACGACGCCAAGGCGATCCGCGAGGAGGTTCCGGGACTCGAAATCGTCACGCCTCAGGCATGGCGGTTCAACGTGCCGCTGAGATTCGAAGCCAACGAAGTCTCTTCCGTCGTCTGGGGAGTCGAACCGGTTTGGCACGACGCCTGGGAATGGTATCCCATCCACGGCGAAGGGATCACGGAGGAGGACGTCGCGACCCAGTCGCGAGTCTGCGTGATCGGCGCGTCGGTGGCGAAAGACCTTTTCGGATGGGAACCCGCGATGGAAGGGGGTACCAACCCGATCGGCAAGACGATCCTCGCGGGCAAGGGAAGCGTTCCTCTGGAGGTGAAGGGGGTTCTCAAACGCCGGGGCGTACCCGGACCGGGAATGAGCGATTTCGACATGCGGATCGTCATCCCGATTACGACCGCGATGCGCCGGGTAATGAACGTCGATCACATCGGCGGCATCCGCATGGTCAGCGGCGACGCGGAACGTATTCCCGAGCAGGTCCGCCAAATGCGCGAGTTGATCCACCAGCGGCACCGCATTGTCCCGCCCCAAGAGGATGATTTCCGGATCATCACGCCGACGGTCATCGCCGGCATCGCGCGGGGAACGTCGCGGACCCTGAACGCGTTGCTGATAGCGCTGGCCGCCTTGAGCTTGTTGGTAGGGGGCGTGGTGCTGATGAACATTCTGCTGATCTCCGTGGCGGAACGGACGAAGGAGATCGGCCTCCGCCGCGCCGTGGGCGCCACCCGGCGCGACATCTTCATGCAGTTTCTGGTGGAGTCGCTGAGCGTCTCATTTCTGGGGATGGTGTTGGGGTGCATGCTCGGCTGGGGAATCTCCGTGGCGTTGGCGTCCCTCCGCGTCATGCCGATGCTGGTCACTTGGGAACCCTTCGCGGTTTCCGCCGCGTTCGCCCTGGCGGTCGGAACGCTCTTCGGTGTCCAACCGGCGAGGAGGGCGGCGAAACTGGATCCCGTGGAAGCGTTGAGGTGAAGGACGAGATCGGATGGCTCGATCGATCGTCGGCGCGATTGGCGGAGAGAACGAAGAAGCCCGGCCGGAGAGTCGTTCGGCACCGATTCGCGTCGTCGAAGACCGCCGAAACTCCGGTCATGGGGAGGCGGTTGCTCCGACCGGGAACGTCCCCCGGTACGCGCCACCTAAAGCCAAGAACACGACTCTCAGGAAGAGAAATCCGAGCGATAATCGGTCGAACGGATACTCAACACGAACACCCTCCAATTCTCGCCTTTCCTCATGAAGCTCAGCCGCTGCCTTTCCCTGTCCGTCGAAATCCTCGCGGCACACAAGTTACAGACGCTCCTGAGCGTGCTGGGAATCGTCGTCGGTTCGGGGGCGGTCATCGTGATGACCGCCATCGGGGACGGAGCCCGGCATGAGGTCGTCGAACGGATCCGGAGTATGGGGACGAATCTGGTCACCGTCACCGCCGGACAGACGCGAGTTATCGCCGGAAGAGAACGGCAGATGGACGTCGTGACGACGCTCACGACCGAAGATGCCGAGGCAATCCGCCGGGAGTGCGAATCAGTGGCCGACGCGGCGGCCGCGATCGACAAAAAACTGTCGCTGCGATGGGAAAACGAGAACGCCGCCTCGACCGTGGTCGGGATGGAGGCCCGGGGCCTCCCAATCCGCAATATCGAAATCTCCGCCGGACGATGCTTCGACGATTTCGAGGCGAAGGGCGCCCGGAGGGTCGCCCTCTTGGGGCCGACAGCCGTGCGCAATTTGTTCCCCGCCTTGGTTCCGCCAGCCGACAGCGAGACCCCGGCGGCCGATTCCGATTACTCTCAAGTCATAGGACGCGTTTTTCGGATCGGACGGATTCCCTTCGAGGCGATCGGAGTGACGAAACCGCGCGGTACCGACCCGAACGGCTTGGATCAGGATGACGTCGTCATCATTCCACTGCAAACGGCGATGCGCCGCGTGATGAACGTCGATTATATCACGAGCATTTACGTCCGGGCGAAGTCTTCGGATTACCTTGCCTCGGCGGAATCGGAAATCCACCGGCTTCTCAGACGCCGGCACCGACTGGACGACCGTCGAGGCAAGACCGCGGCCGACGATTTCACGATCCAGAATCAGGCGATTCTCGTGGAAACCCAGAACGAGGCGGCCTCCTCGATGACTCTCCTGGTCGCCAGCGTTTCCGGGATATCCCTCGCGGTCGGCGGCGTGGGCATCCTCGCCGTCATGCTCATTTCCGTCCGCGAACGGACCCCCGAAATCGGCCTTCGCCGCGCCGTTGGGGCCACGAAACGGGATATCCGCGTCCAATTCCTCCTCGAATCGGGCCTCATCGCCGTCTCGGGAGGAATGGCGGGGGTCGCCTGCGGAATCGCCGGGGCGTGGATTTGCCGGGCCGTTTTCGACATGAGCACGCTCGTCACTTGGCCCCCAATCGCCGGTACCCTCGTCCTCTCCGCCACCATCGGCGTGGCTTTCGGCTACTACCCCGCCGCCAGGGCCGCCTCTCTCGAACCGGTCACGGCGCTGCGGAGCGAATAGGACGAAACTCCCTCGTGCGTGAAGACTCGGCAG
Organism: uncultured Planctomycetaceae bacterium; assembly: GCA_964520785.1. Taxonomy (GTDB): domain Bacteria; phylum Planctomycetota; class Planctomycetia; order Pirellulales; family Thermoguttaceae; genus CAZFQG01. The sequence goes on from CAZFQG010000110.1 coordinate 15,025, forward strand.
CCCCCTCGGCGGAACCCCACCGATCATAATGCCAGATTATTCCTCCACCCCTTCCTCCTCGGCCTTTACGTCTTTCTTCCCCCGACCCAACACCCTTCCACGGCATACTCTCCCCCTTCTTCCCCCCATAGCACCAAATCCGCGTCCGCTCCCTTGCGGATGACTCCCTTGTGCGCCATGCGCAGCAGCCTCGCCGGGTTGCGCGTCGCCATCGCCCATATCTGGTCGTCCGGCAGGTCGAGCCACTTGCGGAGGTTGTTGACGGCCCGGTCCATGGTCAGTTCGCTGCCGGCAAGCGCCCCGTTGTAGGGGTGGTTCGGGTCGTGGATGCGAGCCCCGTTGTTGTGCTGGACGCGGATAGGGTAACCCCAGGGGGTGTCGTAGACGCCCTCCGGCATTCCGGCGCCGATGTTGGAATCGGTGATCGCGATGACGTTCTCATAGCCCTTGGCGCGGACCGCCATGCGGATGACGACCGGGGCGACGTGGGCCCCGTCGCAGATGAAATCGACCGTACATCGCGGATCCGCCAGGAGCACCTCCACGGCACCGACCGGCCGCACGCCTAGCTCCGTCTCGTCGGGAACGTAGAAGACGTCGTAGAAGTGCGTTCCGTGCCGCGCCCCCGCCTCGACGGCCGCTTCCGTCTGGGGTGCATTCGCCTTCGTGTGCGTGATAAAGGGAACCGCCCCCTCCTCGCGGAGCTTCTCAATGACCGGCAGGATGTGCTCCGTCTCGGGACTGATCGACATGACCGCCAGTTTGTTCTTCAGGCATTTTCGGAACCGCGCCAGCAGGTCCAAGTCGCCCGGCACGGTCTCGCAGGCCGCTCCGGTCAGGGCCAGGAAGGGCCCTTCCAGATGAAAGCCCGGGGCGGTCGCCCCCTCCAGCCGGTCAAGGGTACCGGCGAGGGATTCCAAATGGACGAACCAATCCTCTTCCGTCTTGGGAACCAGCGTCGGCAGGAAGGTCGTCACGCCGTATTTCGGCAGCAGCCGCGAACCCTCCGCGATCGCCTCGGGCCCGAAGTCGTACCCGTGCCGGCCGACCCCGTGCGTGTGGACGTCGATCAACCCCGGGGTGAGGAGGCGGCCGTTTCCCTCGACGAACGTCGCGTCCGTGGTCCTCTCGCCGGAAGGGCCCTCTCCCTCGCCGAAGTCGGCGATCTTGCCGTCCACGGCCAGAAGCCACGTTCCGGCGATTCCCTCGCCGGGCTGCATGAGTCGCACATTTTTGAACAGGAGGTCGGCCATTATTTGCTCTTCATTTCTTGGGAAAAACCGGGCGATACGCTTCAGGGACCGGCTTGGTTGTGGTTCGAGGTCGCCTACGCTAGAATAGCCGGTGTTTGACCCGCCAACAAGGCCGCGCGTCCCTCTCACGGAGCGACTCTTGAACTTAGCACCGATCCTCAACTGCGCGACAAAAGGCTACTTCCTTACCGGAACCGGCACGGAAGTCGGCAAGACGGTCGTGACGGCGGCGTTGGCACGGCGGTACCGTGCGGCGGGAATAACGTGCGCGGCCGTGAAGCCGGTTCAAAGCGGTGCCCACCGTGACGGGGCCCACTGTGACGGGGCCCACTGTGACGGGGCCCAGCCTGAAGGTCCCCAGAGTGAAGGCCACCGGTGGGTTCTGCCGGATGCCGAGGTGTACCGCATGGCCGGTCAGAGGCCGCCCGAGGGGATTGGTGAAGAATTCGCCTACGCCTTCGAGCCCGCCTGCTCGCCCCACCTGGCCGCGAAAATGGCCGGACGGACGATTTCCCTCGAGCGCATCGTCCAGTTCCTCGAACCGTTCTTCGCACGGTATGACCGGGTCCTGGTCGAAGGGATCGGCGGGGCGGCCGTTCCGCTGAACGAGCGCCAGACGGTCCTCGACCTGATGCAGGCATTGTCACTGCCGGTGCTGCTCGTCGCCGACAATCGGCTGGGCGTATTGAACCACGCGATCCTCGCGCTGGCGGCGATGCGCGCGGCGGGGCTGAACGTCGCCGGCGTGGTCCTGACGAACACCACGCCGCCAACAAACGAAGACCAATACCTCCGCGAGGACAATCGCCTCGCGATCGAGCACTACGGCCGCGTTCCGGTCGTCGCCGAAATCGGACACATTCCCGGATTCGACCCCAAAAACGCCCGGCACTGGCGGCGGCTCGACGCCTGTTTGGGACACCTGCAATAACCCCGGTACCAGCACCCTTGGAAGTGGATCCCCTCCTCGAATTCGACCGCGCCCACTTGTGGCATCCCTACACCTCGGCCGTGGACCCCCTGCCGTGCCACGCCGTCGCGCGGACGGACGGATGCCGTATTCACCTGGCCGACGGACGAGTCCTGATCGACGCAATGGCCTCCTGGTGGTCCGCGATCCACGGGTACAACCACCCCAGGCTCGTCGAGGCGGCGCGGCGGCAGCTCGAGACGATGCCCCACGTCATGTTTGGTGGATTGACGCACGCCCCGGCCGTGGAACTGGGTCGGCGGCTGGTGGAACTCGCCCCGCCGGGACTAGAACACGTCTTCTTCGCCGATTCCGGCTCCGTCGCCGTCGAGGTGGCGATCAAGATGGCGCTGCAGTACGCCGTAGCGACCGGTCACCCCGAAAAATGCCGCCTTCTCACCGTCCGGGGGGGATACCACGGCGACACGTTCGCCGCGATGAGCGTCTGCGATCCGGTCACCGGAATGCATCATCTCTTTTCGGGGATCCTCCCCAAGCAGCTCTTCGCGGAGCGCCCCTCCTGCCGGTTCGACGCGCCCTTCGACGAAGCGTCCGTCGCCGGGTTCACCTCGCTGATGGAGGCCCACGCCGCCGAAATCGCGGCCGTTATTATCGAGCCGATTGTCCAAGGGGCCGGAGGGATGTGGTTCTACCACGGCGACTACCTCCGCCGCGTCCGCGACCTGTGCGACCGCCACGACGTCCTGCTCATTCTCGACGAAATCGCCACCGGCTTCGGCAGGACCGGCCGCATGTTCGCATGTGAACACGCGGGCATTGCCCCGGACATCTTGTGTCTGGGCAAGGCACTCACCGGCGGCATGATGACGCTCGCCGCGACCCTTGCCACGAAATGCGTCGCCCACGGCGTCTCCAAGGGCGGGCTCCCCTTCATGCACGGGCCGACGTTCATGGCCAATCCGCTAGCCTGTGCAGTGGGTGTCGCATCACTCGATCTGCTCACCGAATCAGATTGGCAGGCGAACATCGCGCGGCTCGAAGTGGCGTTACGTGAAGGGCTCGCTCCGTGCCGAGACGCCCCCCGCGTCGCCGACGTCCGCGTCCTCGGCGGAATCGGCGTCGTCGAAATGCGCGAACCCGTCGACGTGGCCGCCCTTCAAGAGCAATTCGTCGCCGACGGCGTCTGGATTCGCCCCTTCGGACGGCTCATCTACCTGATGCCGCCGTATATCGCGGGCGAGGCGGAGTTGGAGATGCTGACGGGAACGGTTCGGAGGGTGGTGGGGGAGTGATGGAATGAGGGGGCGCCGTTTGCGGGCGGTTTACTCGGCCGACCCGGGACGGCACATACAAATGGGAAGTGGCCTCGCGGGTGTTGACGAAAGGCCGTATGATAGGTACCGTCACTTCCTTGCGGGATGTGGACAGAACCGAGCGCTACGGTGGAGGAGATTTAGGAGTCTCGAATCAACAAGTGTCGCGTTTGTCCTCCATGTAGAGTTACGATAATCGCACCAGTTGTTAATTCCACGGTCCTTAGGTAAGTACAATGCAAACACTCAAGCGAATTCGCCTCGAGGGCTGGAAATCTATAGAGAGCCAAGAGATTGATCTTACCCCACTAACGGTGGTGATAGGGGCAAATGGGTCCGGGAAATCGAACCTCGTTTCGTTGTTCAGACTACTCAACGTTCTCTCCGCAAGTGCGCCCGGCTTCCGGAGTTTCGTTGCAGTGAGTGGGTCTGCCGACAGTCTTCTGTATTTCGGGGAGAAGCGGACTCCGGTTGCCGCGATGGAACTGACGTTCGAAACCGATACCGGAGAGACCCGCTATCTTGCGCGATGGGCCGCGGCGTCCGGAGGGACGCTGATTTTCACGGAAGAGCGAGTCAAATTCGCGCGACAGGGCGCCCGGAACACTCAGGACCTCGATCTAGGTGCCGGGCACTCGGAGAGCAAGCTGGTTCAGGTGGCGGAAGAAGGGAACCAAACGGCCGCCGTTACCCTTCATCTGCTCCGGTCGTGTCGGTTGTTCCATTTTCACGACACCTCCGAAAGCAGCGCCGTGCGAAAGCCGGCATACATCGAGGCAAATCGGTTTCTGTATCCGGATGCTGGGAATCTGGCTTCAATGCTCTTCCTTTTCAGAGAGAAACATCCCCAGACCTACCGTCGGATTGTCGCCACGGTGCGTCAGATGGTGCCGGATTTCGGCGACTTTGTGCTGGAACCAAGCAGATTGAACGAACGACAGATACTCCTAAACTGGAAGCAAACGGGAAGCGACTACGAATTCGGTCCGCACCAGTTGTCGGACGGATCGTTGCGATTCATCGCGTTGGCGACTTTGCTCCTGCAGCCGGTAGAGCTGCGTCCCCTTCTGATTGCCCTAGACGAGCCGGAACTTGGATTGCATCCGGCGGCATTGGAGATTCTCGCGGGCATGGCGAAGTCGGCCGCTCTGGGATGCCAGATTGTCTTCGCGACGCAGTCGTCCGTGTTTCTGGACCACTTCGAGCCGGAGGACGTATTGGTCGTGAACAACCGCGAGGGGGCCTCCGAATTCAAGCGGCTGTCGGCGTCGGAACTCGAAGCGTGGCGCGAGGATTATACGCTGGGGGAGATTTGGGAGAAGAACGTGGTCGGGGGAGGACCCTACGGATGAAGCGTCTCTACTTGACGGTTGAAGGGCAGACTGAAGCAGCGTTCGCCACCGCCGTCCTTCGCCCCCACCTCGCGAATTTCAGCGTCTTCGTACTTCCGCCCAGGTTCACCGGGCTGCACCGGCGACGCCGGGGGCGCATTCCGACCGGCGGGATGCTCAACACATTCGGCCATGCGCTAGCCGATATGCGGACGTGGTTGAAGGAGGATCAATCCGCGGACGTGCGGTTCTCGATGATGATCGATCTGTATGGACTTCCAGCCGATTTCCCCGGGTATGAACACGGCATGTCGAAGCCGACTGGACGGGAGAAGGCGGAGTCACTCCAAGGTTCCCTTGCATCTGAACTCGGGGACGACCGATTCATCCCCTACTTGCAGGTGCATAAATTTGAAGCCTTGGTGTTGTGTAATCCTCGGAGGATTGCGACCTTGTACGATGTCAAACGCGTTGAGTTGGACGGACTGTGCCAAGAATGCGGACGGTTCGACTGCCCCGAGGAAATCAACGAAGGTCAACATTCGCACCCCAAGTACCGCATTCAACGACGCGTGCCTGATTACGACGAAAACGTCGCCGGACCGCTATTGGCCGAGGACGTCGGCCTTGCGACGTTACGTACCGAATGTCCCCATTTCGGAGCATGGTTGCGGCGATTGGAGACGCTGGATGAGGAGGCGGGCGAGCGGCGGGAACCGGTCGAGTAGGTGCGATACTGCTCGGACGGCGAAACCGCCGGATCACGATACCGCCGGATCACGATCCGGCCTACGCCATTTCAAGGCCCCGCCCACCAGTAGGTCCCGGTTGCCGAACGGGACCTTGAACCGCCACGGATATCAAATACCCACCCGCGTCCTGCGCGAAAGCAGCACGGCATGGACAGGTCAACTCCGCTTCCGGTCCCACCCACCGGTAGCCCAAGTTCCACACCCGCGACCCTGAAACCCCTTATTTGGTAGGCCCGAGCCTCGAAAGTCTTCACTACATTTCGTTCAGTTTCTTATTTGGGCCGGGAGGGAGAGGCCCAGATACTCCAACAGAATGGCTTGGTGTTCCGTCGGTCGGGTGGTGCAGCGACGACGGATATCCACCCCGCTACGGGTGGGAAGCACGACGTCGACGAGGCTGATCTTGCCGAGTTCCTCGAAGATTCGACGCGGCTCATCGCCGAGGCCGGCGGCCTTAGCCATCTCATAGAGACTCTTCCAGAGGACGTAGGCCAGGAAGCAGACCAGAAT
>CAZFQG010000111.1:0-20915 GCA_964520785.1 uncultured Planctomycetaceae bacterium
GTCGCCGCCGAACATGATGTCTTTGCGGGTATAACCGTAGACGGCATCTCGCGATTTCTCCAGCACGCCGTCCCTAAATAGTCTGAGCGTGTTTCCATCATAGGTCATCGCAACGGAGTGCCAGGTACCGTCGGCGATATTGGGGCCGGGCGTGGAGGTCGACTGCGAGACCGCCGCATCGCTTTGCACGCTTCCCCGAAGTCCCGAGGAGGAATCGAGCATCCACCCACCCGGGTCGCCGATATTGGCGCCCCAGGCCTTTGTTACGTAACCGGCGTAATTGTCGGTCTGCGTGGTGTTGACCCACGTCGAAATGGTGAAACTCGTGGAGTTCAGGCTGGGTGCATCGGGGATCAAAACGGCGTTACCGGGCCCGGGATAGCCGCCGCCCGCGAAGACCAAGCCGTCTCCCAACTTCCCGCTCGTCCAATTCGGCGCCGTGAAATCCCAGGTTCCCGTGCCCACGTACACATCCGCGGGACCCAGAATGCCGTGGTTCCCGCCGACCGCGTCTTCCGCCGTGCCGTCGAAGGGCCAATGCGAAACCAATGCGCCCCGGGCAGCTACTGAAATCGCACATGCCGCCGAAAACAGGGCAATTCGCTTGGTAAGACACGTTCGTACTGTACAGGCCACGTCGTTTTCCTTGTTGCTGAACTTGGGCGCGCACGTTGACGGCAAGGCGGCCGGATTCACGGAGAGCCGTCGCACGGACGCTTTTTCCAATGCGGCGGTCATTTCGCCGTTTTCGGGGGAATGAACTCGATCCAGGCCTGCTCCGTAATGGCCATCGGATGCTTGCCGGCGTACTGCGAGGCGCGGACCAATTCGTCGCGCGTCGGACGGGGGACATACTTATTCGGCGGTTCCGGCGTCGTCGGCCAGGCGGCCAGCGTGATATTCCCGACCAGAAAAACGGGGAAATCCTGCGCCAGATTCCGATAACCGGCGGTCGTGGAGATCACGCACATATCGGTGCAATAGCCGCCCAGGAGGACGCACTTGATCCCCTGCGCGGCGAGGTAGTCCCTTAGAGCCGGATAACCCAAGCCATCGTAGATCACCACATCCTCGACCTGGTAGTCGAGGTTGCTCGATACGGGGATATAGTCCGGCCAGTCCTTACCGCCGAGGCCGCCAAAATAGGCCTCCAGTTCCGCGCGGCCCTGCTGGCGCTGGGCGGCGCTGGGCCGCTTCTGGCCATAGTCGCGGTACAACTTACCACGGATCGCGTCCGGAGTGCCCGGCAGACTGTAGCCGACCAGGCCCACGCGTCCCCGCATCGCATTCACGAAGGGCCGTACCACGTCCTTCAGGTGGGCGAGGCATAACACGTTGTCTTCGTACAGACCCATGAACGCGTACCCGTACCGATTGTATGCCTGGGGGCCCTTCCAGCCTTGTCCGTCCTCGAGTCCCCAGGGGTGGACGATCACTACGGCCGTCTCCTTGCTCTTCAGACGGTTCCGGCTCTCCACCAAGCCGCTCGTCGCGTGGCCTGGGATCTCCGGCAGGAACTTCCACGCCCGCACGAGCAAGTCGCCGTCCGGTTCCTCGACCAGGGCCGATCCCAGAAAACGGCGGAATTCGTCCTTGCAGATCGGTTTGACGTGCTTCGTCCAGTCGACCGTCGACTCCGGCCAGACGGCAAGAATCTCGTCGGGGCTCTCAACCGGGCTATACTCCTGCGAAGATGCCTCACCCGCGACAAAGGCCGCGAACAGACAAGACAGGGCGACTACATGGCTACCAAGGTTAATATTCAATCCAGCACCTCCGGGTTATCAGAAGTCCTTGAGCACGTTGCCATCTTGGGGGAGTCCCAGATTCCACCATGTTTCCAGCGCGATCGTCTGATCGACGAACCGAACGCTGCCGTCGACCATGACTGCTTGAACTCCTCCGGCGTGAGCACTCCGCGCCGTGATGATCGCCAACTCTGGAGAATTCGTCTGGAAGGTTTGAATGCAGTACAGATCGCCCGCCGTGGCGCGGTCGCGGTTGCAATCGGCGTAGGTCCCACCGCGGCCCTGGTCCGGCTGCTGGTCGTTGGGCAAACGGTCGTGGCGGTAGAAGCAGTACTGGATATTCGCCCACACGCCCCGCATGTCGTTGCCAGGCACTTTGAGCAGCTCCGAAATCATAACCGTGTGGCTGGTCCCGTCGGATACGTCACGGATTCGCGTGGCACTATTGACGGAAAACACCGCGTTCGGTTTCGGTGCCAGCCTGTCGGGGGGAAGGCCGTACTTGTGATCCGAATCCAGACGGACGCCGATATTGGCCACATAATTCCCCCTGGCCCACGTCGATTCCCAGTAGGAGTCACCCACGGCCCACTTCGTCAACGACGAAACTGGATCGGAGGGACAAAGAAGCGCGGTGAGCACCGTTTCGTGCAGAGGGACGTTCACGCCAAACGTCATCGAAGAGCCCGCGTCCCCGTGCTTGGCGACGATGTCTTGTTCCATATAGGGGAGGCTGGCCCTCGCCCAGGTGACGAGAAACGGGTTACCCGGCTGCCTCGGGTCGGTAATCACCAGCGGGGGCAGGTGCCCGTAGCTGGAGACGTAATTGTGCATCGACAGGCCGAGTTGCTTCAGGTTGTTAGAGCACTGCGCCCGGCGCGCCGCCTCCCGAGCCGCCTGCACGGCCGGCAGCAGCAGGGCGATCAGAATGCCGATGATGGCGATCACCACCAGCAGTTCCACGAGCGTAAAACCGCGATTTGGTTTTTGTCCGAACATGGGGCGCTCCTATTTGTTGAGCCTCCGCCTTGAAACTCCGATTCCCAAGAACACCGCCAGTGGAGCCAGCAGCGCGAACAGGCCCGGCTCGGGGACGGCGGCCGCGGCCGTTCTTCCCCAGTTCGCGCGGACGATGTCCAGGTCGGCGCTGTTGACCATGCCGTCCCCCGAGGCGTCGCCGCAGGGGAGACATCCAGGCACGACGCTTTGTCCCCAATTCCCGCGGACGATGTCCAGGTCGCCGCTACTGACCGTGCCGTCGCCGTTGAGATCGCCCGCAAGGGCCGCGGAGCCGCCGGTCGCCACGCCGTTTCCCGCGTCATCCAAGCGGAGGAAGTAATCGTCGCCGACCTTCGCCACCAGCCCGATGTCTCCATCGAGACCCGAAGCGAATGCCCAGGTAAGACCGCCGATCGTCACCTGGCCGCTTCCCGCGCGAGCGACGTCGAACAACTGCTTGACTTTCCCCAAATCGTAGGCCAGTGCGTCCTCTTGCGCCAGGGAGTAAATCGCCTTCGCCTCGCCGCCGGAGAGGACTCCGCTCCAATAGCCGATGTCGTCGAGCTGGCCGGCGAAATGGACCGACGAATAGGCGTCGCCACCGAAGATGATATCTTTCGCGACGAGGCCCATCCCCGCTCCTTCGACAACCAACGGATCGCCGCCGTCGACATAGCAACGCAGTTCTTCCAACTCGCTCCAATAGGACATGACGACCAGGTGCCACTGACCATCGTTCACCGGAACTCTGTCCGTCATCGAATACTGATGCGAATCGGATAGCGTCTGCGCGCCGAGGCCTTGGTCGACGCGGGTGTCGAACATCCACCCGCCCGGCGGGTCCCCCATATTGTGCCCCCAACCGCGCGAGACCGGGGAGGCGTAATCCGCGTTCTGCGTCGTCTTCACCCATACCGAGACCGACAGATCCGCGTCCTGGAGGTCCGTCTCGGCAAGCGGCACGACCACGGCGTCTGCGCCGTTGAGATCGCCCGGGTTGTAGGGTCCGCCGGCGAACGATAACCCGCCACCGAATTTGCCGCTCGTCCAGGTGGGAGTGGTGAAATCGAACGTGGTGTTGGTCCGAACGACGCTCGTGCCCCCAAGGGTTCCCGGATAGCCTCCGACGGAATCGGCCGCTACCGTGCCGGAGCCCTCGTCGAGGTTCCAGTAGGCCTCGAGCACGGCCGTCGGCGGCGTGGGGGGTGGCGGGGGTTCCGGCGGATCCGTGGGATTGGCCGTGCCGGTAGTCAGACCGTTGCCCTTATCATCGAGACGGATCGTATAGACATTGCCGGTCTTCACCACCGCTCCGAGGTCGCCGCCGAGGCTGCCGCCGGCCTTCCACTCCAAACCGCCCACCGTGATACTGCCCGCGTACGCTCGATGCACGTCGAACAACTGCTGGGCCTGGTTCAAGTTGTATTTCAGGTCGGGATGCACCCCCAAGCCGTATAGGGCCGTCGCCTCGCTCGTCCACAGCCCATGATCCCAAACGCCGACGTCGTCCATCTCTCCCGGCAGTCCGTACGTCGAGGGCAAGGCACCGCCGATGATCAGATCCTGATCCGGCGTGTCGGTGATTCCTCCCCCTTCCACCAGGCCCACTTGCACGCCGTCCACGTAAAGCGCCGAGTAACGTTTCGAGGAAGCCGCGTCAAGCACGCCGTAGGTACCGGTGACCAGGTGCCACGAACCGTCGTTGATCAGGGCCGTTCCCAGGACGGAGACGTCGTTGTTGAATCGGGCGTAGCCGTCGTACAGATCGAGCAGATACCCACCGCTCCATTTGTCCACGATGCCGGTGTACCGCTGCGTTGCCGTCGTCTTCACCCAGGCGGACACCGTAAGGTTCCGTGGATTGAGCGATTCGGCGTTGTACACCAGCACATAGCCGGTTCCGTCGAAAGTCATGCCGCCACCCAGGATGCCGGGGGTCCAGGTCGCGCCCCCCACGACGTTGCCGTCGTTGGAAGCGACCGAATCGGTAACGAGGTACCCGCCCCCTTCGTCGAAGCTCCAGTGCGACACCAACGCGGCATGGGCAGTCGTCGCCAATGACAGAAAAAAGAGGGCGCGGACAGCTCCGCGCGCCACCCCCCAAACTGGTACCCACCGCCGTGAAAAAACCGTTTCGGACGACTTCATCGTCTCCTCCTTCCGTACCACGGAAAATGTCGTGCTTACGAAACCAAAAACCTCAAAGTGAGAACCCATCGGATCAACCTTCAGTATTCCACCGCGGGCCTCTCGCCGTCAAGAAGATTGTTTACCGGAATCGACCATTCTCTTATCGATTTTGAGTCAGGTTCTTTTCCGAGACGTTTCCGGCCGAAAGCCGCCGCTGGAGCGTGTCTTCCAGCAGCCCGACCTTTTTGCTGATCAGCGCCGGGGTAAACAGGCCTCCGCGCCCCGGGCTGCCGTTACCGTTGGAGGCCGTTCCCAGCCGAGAATCGGCCTCGGCGAACGCAATCGCCGCCTGGGCATTGGCCAGCTCATCGAGCCCGACGGCGATGAGTTGCTTTCGTAGTTCCTCCTTGTCCGGCCCCTCCGGCGCCGCCGCGTAGGCGTCGCGAAGCGGAATCCAGCGAATCATGTGAATCATCGAAACGGCCGAACGCTTCATTATCTCGGCGACCCCGATCTCGCGGTCCAGTTCCGCTTTACCGTGTTCCGTGGCGGTCTCACGTGCCGCGCGGAGGCATTCAAGGCCCTGGTCGAACTCCTCCACCATCGAGCCGAAACACTTGGCGGTCAGTTCGGGACCCCAAGGACCGCACCACTTTAGGTCGTTTTGCCATGCCCTGGCGCCGCCCATCGCTTTTTCTTCCGGATACAGAAACAGTGGCTGGGAAGGACCGGTTTGAAGAGGCCCGGGATACTTGTTGATGCCGTTGGAATAGGGGAAGTGGCCGATTCCCCGCGTGAAGTGGTCCCACGCCGCGAGGACCTGGTCCTCCGTCCCGGGACCGAAATCCCGCTTCGCCAACAGCCGCAGAAGGGTCTCTCCGGTCGGTCCGTTCGTCCATGAATACCATTTCAGCACGTCGGCAGTACGGCCGGGCGTGTATCCGTAATGGCAATACGTCGCCCATAGCGTGTCGAGCGGAAACTCGCACTGACGGCGGGCCCGCTCGCACCACTGCTGCATGCAGGGATAGTAGGGGACGGTCACGAACTCCAGGGCCGTGGCGTGTTCCGTCTTGGCGGCCAGCCGGAGGCCCGCCTCCTCCGCCTTCTTCATCATCGCGGTGAAATAGGCCGACGGACCCGTCTCGCAGACGATATAGTCCTCGGCGTAGTTGGTCACCCCCCCACGGACGATCGGCACGTTTCTATCGAAGTTCGCCTGGAAGATCATGCTCTTGGGGAACTTTCCGATCGCAACGGCCGCCCAAGGTTTGTGGTGACCCAAGTAGGTCCAGGCAATGTGGTCGGCATCCGGAGAAACCTCGCGCATCGCGCGGTCGATGACCGAAAGGGCGTCGACGGCGATATCCTCCGGCGCGAAGTCCTTGCACCTGGGGCAGGCCTTGTGGTTTCCCCCGGATGCACAATGGACATATACCTCCGAATCGTAAATCTCGCACAGTCCCCCCAATCCGGGAACGCGGCGGAACAGCTCTCGGGTCGTTTCGGCGATGAATTCCTTTACCTCGGGGTGCGAGCTGCACAGCGTCGTTCCGCCGACGTAGCAGTGCCCCACCCCCTTGGTGTCGGGCCGCGCCTCGTAGAACGCCTTGGGCACGCTGCAGAACTCGTTGCCGAAGTAAAGGATCACGTCGATGCCGTACCGCTTGCCCCGCTCCACCAGGTCTCGCAATCGCTCGATTCGCCGCGCGGCCATGGCATTGTTCAGCCCGGGGAACACCTTCGAATCGACGACCACCTCGCCATGCTGGACGATCAGCCAAACCGCGTTGAAACCCTGGTGGGAGATATGTTGCAGCAACCCGTCGGTATAGGGGAGGGGAGAGGAGGTCTCCGTGTACTTGATATCCGAGGGGCAGACGGTGCAAGTGATCCGCCTACGTTGGCGGCAATCGCGCTGCGTCACTCCCCGCTCAAGAGCAGGCCCTCCGTGGAACCGCATCATGTCTTCCAGCCAATAGACGCCCCGCATGGCCCCCCGGGGAGTCCGTGCGGCGACCACGATCCGCTCCGGCGCGACCTCGACCCGGTAGCCCTCTTCCGTGTCGACCTCGCCCACGAGCCCGGCGTCGTTGCCGATCTTCAATTCGACTACTCGGACATCCTGAGCCGCCGGACTGGGGGAAACGCCGACCGAAACGCCCGCCCGGGTGCGTAAGAACTGCTTCAAGTCCTCGGCCGCGGTGGCCAGCACAGTGTCTTTATCGTCGCGTGCGTCGAAGTGGACCGTCCAAGAGTCGTCAAGAACGGTGTGGGCGTCCGTCGGGACGCCGCCGGTGAGTCGTTTTGCCGGATCGTCATCATAGTAAGCGGCCATCATTCTTTGCGCGAACTGGTAGGCAAATTCCTTGCCCGATTGATTCACCGAATCCTCCGGCCGGTCGGTGAGCACGCGATACGCCAACGGAAAGTGCTCCGTGGAAATCGGTTTTCCGTCCGGTGGAACCGGGCCGTACACGACGTAACCGTCTTCCGGCAGGCGCCCCTTCTCGGCCGTGATTTCGTAGTAGACCGTTTCGTCCCCTTTTACGGTCTTGGGGGGTACGGTCGCTTCATGCCATGTGTCGAAAAGCGGGATGATCTCTTCATGTGTCAGCACGGCGACGCCGAAATCCTCCCCACCCGGCTTTGAGCCGAAACGGAGTCGCAATCGGCCCGGATAGCCGTCGCGCGAGACCTTGATCGCCATGCCTCGGAATTCATTCGCTCCCTGGGGAATCCAGAACCGCCCGCGGAGGTGGGTTTCCGCCCGAGCATCGAGGAAGTGTTCGTGGAACGGATTCCCCCCTTCGAACGGCATGTCCCTGATTCGCCTTCCCAGCGCGCCGGGGGTATACGAGTAATCCCGCCCGACGGGAGCCCTCGGGCGCAGGTGGCGGTGGAGCACGTCGAACGCGCTGACGCCTTCCGCGGCGACCGGGCTCCCGCCGGCATTATCGACGTCTTCCGGAAGCAATATCCTCGGTTCCATATCCGACGCGTCGGCGGCGAGAATCGCCACTTTGAGTTCGCTCATCAGCGGCTTCAGAATGCCGGCCGTTTTTTCGCCGCGGCCACAAGCGTAATAACCGATCCGCTCCGCGTCCACGTACTTGCATCCTCCCAGAAACGCGATAATCCCCGGGAGGGCCGCCGACTGCTCCTCCAATTCCTCCGCCTCTTCGGCCCCGGACCCGGCCTCCGGCCGCGGCGAGTAGGCGAAGACGACGTACCCCTGTTCGGCCAGGCGGCGCCCGAATTCGCGGTGGGTGGTCTCCTTCGTCATGCGGATCCCACTCGCTTCGCCGGGAGACCGCCCCGGTTTGGGGAGACAAATCACGGCGGCCATCTGCTGGTTTCGGTCGCGGGGAACCAGCAGATGACCTTCCAGCGGTCCGCCGTCCGTTGAAGCCCGACTCACTTGGTATGTGGTGAAACGGTCGGTGATCCAGAGCAGCTCACCATCGGAGAGAGACTCGCCGAAGGCGGCGCGTGCGGCGAACACCGGTGTCAGAAACGAGACCATCAAGAGGAAGCACGCCGTTTTCATCGATCCATAACTCCAGGAACCAGGATTTCGGGGCTCAGTACTTTCAAAAGACGACGACCCAATGAGCCCCGCGGTCGCGTCGGCTCGCGCGCCACTCGGCAAGACTATCAGTATTTCACCCGCGACGGCCCCCGGTCAAGAAAACGCATTGTCGGAATCGACGCTTCCCTTGTAGTTTTCGCCCCAAGCTGAACGGCTCGCGGCCGCTTGGATTATTCAAAAACGTTTTTTTGTTTTTCAAGAATTATTCACAGCGATGGCCTGTGCGACTCTCGGCTCGCGTCTGGTGGCATGAATTCCCGATTGGACCGAAATAAGATCGTTGCACCCCCGATCGCGCGGGCATAAAATGGAGCTTGTTATAACCCCTTATTTGTGGTGCCGGTCTTCGCGCCGTTCGTTATTTTGGAGTGTTCTTCGGCTTTTTTGGCCCCTCATCGCACAGAATCCACATCAGTTGGATAGAACAGCCCCCGGTGGTTGTCACCGCGGGCCGAGACGTGGTCAACGGTGCAATGCAGGAGGCAAGCCGGACGCCGCGTTCACCAGCGAGTTCCACCGCACGGACATCGAGAGTTTTTTGACCCTATTTTGTTAAGGAAGCACCCCCATGAGAAGACTTGCAGCGATTCTTGTTCTATTGGTGGCCCTGATTGCGGCCGTGCATTCCGGCGGGACCGCGTGCGCCGCGCTCGTCATGGCGACGTGGACGGGCGGAGGGGGCAACGATCTCTACACGAATCCCGATAACTGGGACGGCGGCGTCGTGCCGTTCAATGACGCGACGAACACCTATGCCGTGGTGATTCCCGGTGGGAAGACGGTGACCCTGTCGGAGGATGGGTCATTCGAGATCACCGACTTCTCTCTGGCGGATACCAGCACGTTCAACGTCGGCTCCGGCTCGACGCTGACGGTGTTGGACGAAGCAGAGATTGGCGGATTGATCACGGCAAGCAACGGCCGTTTCACGGCGGCAAAGCCGGGCGCGACGCAGCTCACCGGAACGAAAGCCAGGCTCGCCGCGGTGAATCTGGGAACGGTGGAGATTCCGGCGACGGTGGAAATCGCGGCGATGAGCTACTCGTCGACGGGATTGAACGCGTACGGGAGCACGTACACGCTGTTTTCGGCGAGCGGAAACTCGGTCCTGGACCTGTCGAGCGTGCAAAGCATCGACGCGGGGTTCAACGACATTTATACGCAGTACAGCACGGTACAGCGGATTGCCGCGACCACGGGAGGGCATATCGATCTTTCGGGTCTGACGACGGTCCGGGCGCCGTATCGGGACGGGAGCGACAAGTTGGAGTTCATTGTCAGTGACACCGGAAGTCAAATCGACCTGTCCGGACTGCGGATAATCAACACCGCCGGCAGCGGCGGCGTCGAATTCCAGATCAACACCGGCGGTCAACTATTGCTGGGCGATCTGGTCCAGACGACGAATGCCGTGTTCCGCGTTCAGGATATGAGCAGTTCACTGGAAGTGTCGGGAAATCTGAACCTGTCCGCCAGCAGCGAGCTGCACGTCGCCCCCCTGGGGCGTGTTGCCGTCACCCGCAGCCTCCTCTTCGCCCAGACCGACGAGACCAAGATCGACCTGGATGACGCCCTCCTCCACATGAACGGCATGGGGCCGCAGTACCTGGAGTTGGCGGGCGAGGATTCGGGCTTGCCCAGTGGACCCGGCGGCTCCGGCAACTTCGGCATCGGACAGCTTGTTTTGGGTGAAAGCGGGTCGCCGACTTCCGCCAGCCTGATCGACCTGTACGACAACGGCAACCGGGGGACGGTCGGCGCCGAGGCGCTCTATCTCTACGGGCTGGGCGGCATGGAAGGATTGCTCATCGAGGGCGGATCGGTCCTGACCCTCAACAACCTCAACGTCTACGCCTGGAATACGGCCGCCGGAGCGATGCAGCATCTTAACGCCCTGTTCGAACCGGGCGAAATGCGGATTCCGTTCGACAATGGCTATCTGCAACTGGCCCGGATGGACGTGGAATGGACGAATGTGGCCGGGGGAACGTTCGCCACCGGCGGGAACTGGGACAAGGGAATGCCTCCGGCCGGAAGCGACTCGGCCCTTTGGAACCAGGGGTCGTCGGAAGGGTATACGGTCGATTTCGCGAACAACGCCGCCTCCGACGCGGCCGTCATCAAGAACGACACGGTCACATTTGATCTGGGCGGCCACGAGTATTCGCTCGGTGGACTCGAGTCTTCCTATGCGATCGTCGTGGGACAAGCCGCGACCGATCGAGGAAGTCTGACCGTCGAAAACGGAACCCTCCGAGGCCGCAACCTCCTCATCGGCGGTGCGGGCGCGACCGGCGAATTGATCGTTGCCCCGGCCGCCCGAATCGTCCTGGACGAAGACATCATTCTCGGCCAGGGGGATGCCACGCTTCGCGTTCTCGCCGGCGCCGCGGCGAAGGCCGGGGGCGATTTGTATCTCGGCAACGGCGGAACGGTCGTTCTCGAAGGCGCAACGCTCACCGTCGGAAGCGGCCCGGCCGCGGCGTCCATCGACACGGTCCTCGTGCATGAGAACGCCTCCGTCCTGGGTTCGGGAAGCATTCAAGGAAGCCTGCATAGCGCCGGTACGCTTACCCCGGCCGGCGACGAGACGATCCGCGTTTCCGGAAGTCTGCTCATGGAAGAGACGAGCCTTCTGGAATTGGTCTACTCCGGCAACGGTCAAGCGAAGCCCACGTTGGACGTTGCCGGCACCGCGGTACTCGACGGCCGGCTCTCGATGAACTTCCCGGCGGAGACCGCGCCGGACCTGGGCACGGAATTCGTCGTGGCGCGGTCCGATTCGCTCAGTGGAGCATTCAGCGCCGTCGACGGAATCTACCCCTACGCGGGCGTCGGGATGCGACTGGTGACGGACGAAGAAACCTTGAGCCTGGTCGTCACCCTGCGAGGGGACCTCAACGGCGATGGCATCGTCAGCAGCAAGGACCTGGACATCGTCCGCGCCAATTGGGGTGCCGGTGTCGCTGCGGGAGTCTGGGCTTCCGGAGACGCGACCGGCGACGGCCGAGTCGGCAGCGCCGATTTGGACATCGTCCGCGCCAACTGGGGAGCTTCCGCGACCGCGGCCGCGGCGGTGCCCGAGCCGGGACTCATGGTGCTCCTGTTCCTTGCCGGCTCGTGGCTCGGTCTGGCAAGGCGCCCGCGCCCACGGTAACGCGCGCGGACTTCCTCGAGCAAATCCCTACTTCGGCGGCCCTCCCGTGTGGCGGGCCACCGATTTCTGTCGCTACGGGCTCCCTGTTGCACCTGGCGTGTTTTGGTTCTAGAATGGCCGTTGGTCTCCATAGGATGGCGGCCTGTCACCAAACACAGTCGGGAACGCATTGGGAGTAACCATGATAAGGTTCATGGATGGTTTGGGGTATTACGCGGCGGCGGTTTTCGCTCTGGTGCTTTGCGTCTCCCATCTCGGCGCCGCCGAAATCACGGCGACCTGGACTGGAGGGGGAGACAACGATCTCTATTCCAACCCGGCAAACTGGGATATCGGGGTAGTCCCCGTCAACGTTGGAGTGGAAGTATACCACGCCGTCATCCCGACCGGGTTCGCGGTCGATTTCAATCTGCCCGGCGAGCCGGAGCTGGCGCGGTTTTCGGCCGCCGCGGGTTCAACGTTTACGATGCTCACCGGTACGCGGCTTGCCGTTACCGGGGAAACCCTCTTAAACGGAAGACTCGTCGGCGCTTCGGGAGTGTTCACCGCTCCCGCCGCCCCGTTGACGCAGTCCACTTCGGGCGCGGCCACGTTTTCGGTCCTTGGCGGAAGCCGGTTGACCGTTCCGTTCGGGACATACCGCGCAACGGCCGCCTACCGCGAGAATTGGGACGGTGCCGGGTATCATCGCGAGCTTCTGCGGAGTTCCGGCAACGGAAGCCTGTTGGATTTCTCCGCGGCCGAGGTGATCGACGCGAGGTATAACGACTCCAGCGCCAACGCGAACGCCTACGAGATTATCGCCGAGGACGGCGGAGCGATCGACTTCTCGAGCCTGACGCACATCACCAATCCGCTCCGCGGGGAGGATTGCCTCCGGTTCGTCCTCTCCGGTGGTACGATCGACTTGTCCGCGTTGGAGACCATCCCCCGGTTGTTCTCCGCGCCCGGCTATACGGAGTTCGATATCGGGCCGACTTCCACGGTGGCCCTTCCTTCAATGAAAACGGCCGGGCACGTTCATTTCGTCTTGCGTAATTCCACGGCCGGGCTCTTGCTCCCTTCCCTGGAGGCATACACCGGCGGAACGGTGACGCTCCTGCCGGATGCGTCGCTGACGGCCGAGGTCCTGACGGCGATGGACGGCGTGACGGTCGATTTCCAGGGAGCCGGTTCGGTGATTGCGCCGAGTCTCACCCAATTCACGAACGGTTCGATTGTGCTGGACCCTTCTCGGACATTCACGACGGCGGGGCTTTCCAGCATCGACGACAGCCGAATCGCCGTGCATGGAGGAAGGACGTTCGGCGCATCGACCGGCGATATCACGGCCAAGTCCTACCGCGCGAGGACCGCGTACCGCGAGAATTGGGACGGTAGCCGGTATCATCGCGAGGTATTCCGTTCATCAGGCGCCGGAAGCCTCTTGGACCTCTCCAAAATCGCGACGCTCGACGCCGGCTACGACGACAACAGCGCCAACGCCAACGCCTACCAGATCATCGCCGAGGACGGCGGGAGGATCGACCTCTCGGGCCTGACCACGCTCCATCTGCCGGCGCGAAGCGAGGATGCGCTCGCGTTTATCCAACGCAGCGCGGGCACCATCGACCTTTCGGGCCTCCGGTACCTTCGCGCATCCGGCAAGGGAAAGGTCCTCTTCCAGGTCGAATCGGGCGGGCTGCTCCGGTTCGGCCACATGGTCGACACGCAGGGGGCGGAATTCGTTCTGGCGGATCCGGCCGCGCGGATGGAAGTTGAAGGAACCTTTTTTTTGGAAGCGACGGCGAAACTCAACGCCTCGGCCGGCGCGGAGGTTGCGCCCAAAGGGGATTACTTCTTCAAGGCGACCGACGAAGCCCGGGTCGTGATGGACGCCGCGGTCCTCGACATCGCCGGCGTCGGCCCGAGCCGGATCGAGGTCGGCGGCACCGACGGCGGCGTCCTCGGTTTCACCGCCGGCAACTTCGGAATCGGCCGGCTTGTGCTCGGCGGAAGCGGCTCACCGGCCTTCGCCGGTCTTATCGACCTGTACGACAACGGCAACCGCGCAGGCACCGGCGCCGAGGCGCTTTATCTCTATGGGCTGGGCGGTACGGAGGGGTTGATCCTCGAAGGGGGATCGGTCCTTACCCTCAACAATCTCAACGTCTACGCCTGGAGTACGGCCGCCGGAGCGATGCGGCACCTCAATGCCCTGTTCGAACCGGGGCAAATGCGGATTCCATTCGACGACGGTTACCTGCAACTGGCCCGGATGGACGTGCAGTGGACGAATGCGGCCGGGGGAACGTTCGCCACCGGTGGGAACTGGGACAAGGGAATGCCTCCGGCCGGAAGCGATTCGGCCGCGTGGAACTTGGGTTCCGCCGAGGGATACACGGTCACGTTCGCGTCGGACGCCGCTTCCGACGCGGCCGTCATCCAAAGCGACACCGTGACGTTTGACCTGGCCGGGCACGAGTATGGACTCAGCGGAGACAACGCCTCATACGCCCTCGTCGTCGGTCAGACGGCCTCCGACCGCGCCAGGTTGACCATCGAGAACGGAACCCTCCGCGGCCGGAACGCCCTCATCGGCGGCGCCGGCGGTTCCGGATGCTTGACGGTCGCCTCCGGCGCGGTGTTCACCGTCGAGGAAGACCTGGTGTTGGGAACCGGCGACGCCACGCTTCGCGTTCTAGCCGGAGGGTGTACGCGCATCGGCGGCGACCTCTATCTCGGCAAGAGCCGGCTGGTCGACCTGGACGGCGGAACGATCGTCGTTGGAACGGGAACGGACGCGGGGTCCGGCGACACTCTTCTGGTGCATGAGGACGCGTCCGTTCTCGGGGCCGGCATCATCGGTGGGAACTTCGCATGCGCCGGAACGATCGCCCCGGAGGCGGACGGAGCGATTCACGTAACGGGCGATTTCTCTCTGGCGGAGACGAGTCTTCTCGAATTAACCTATTCCGGCCCGTCTCAACCAAAACCGACGTTCGACGTTACCGGCGCGGCGGCCCTGGACGGCCGGCTTCACCTGAACTTCCCGGCGGCGACCCCTCCGCCCTTGGGCGCGGAATTCGTCATCATGGAGTATGCCTCGGCAAGTGGAGCGTTTGACGGGGTCGATGGGATTTACCCCTACGCCCAGGTGGGAATGCGTCTGTTGCTCGGCGAGAATCGGCTGAGCCTGATCGCCACGCTCGCGGGCGATTTCAACGGGGACGGCACGGTAAACAGCCGTGACCTGGACATCGTCCGCGCCAACTGGGGACAAACGGTCGGCGCCGGCGACTGGAGTGCCGGGGACGGCAGCGGAGACGGCAAAGTCGGCAGCACCGATCTTGATCTCGTCCGCGCCAACTGGGGCGCAACGGCCGCGGCGGCGGTCCCGGAACCTCATGCCATCGCGGCAATTGCGTGTACCGTTACCCTTCTTGTCTCGCGGCGGAGAAGGAAGCCGAAGTCGGGCCGTTGAAAAACCCAAAACGGCTGGGGCCGGTCCTCTTGCGTCGTGGCGCCTTGCTCGTGTTCCGCCGGTTGTGCGCGAGGTCAACCCCCTGCATGTCTTTTCTTCCCGATAGGAGAATCATCCTCGGAAGCTGGAATCAACGATCCGTGGCGCGGTTGGGCCGCGCTTTGCTCATACCTTATTCCATCGTTTCCGGAGGAACCATTCCACTCCGAGGAGCGTTACGAAGAACGTCAGGAAGGGCCAGGTATCCCAGTAGGTCCGCTTGACCTCCGTCGTTACTTCCAGCTCTTGGGCGCGTTCGAGGATGCGCTCGAGAAGACTCGGTAGTTCCTCCGGGGCGACCGCTTCGCCGCCGCTGGCAACGGCGAGGCTTTCCATCTGGGAGGAGTCGGCGGAGGGGGAATCCAGTTCCAGGTCCTGCTCCACGACGGAAAACCGCGACGTGGCCGTTCCGAGCGGCGTCTCTTCCCGCTTCGCCTCGACTTCGACGGCGTAATCGCCCGGTTCCGTCAGGTCGCGGAGAGAACCCTGGAAGGTACTCTCGCCGCGGACCAGTTTGACGGGCCGTTTCGACCCGTCCGGGAGGACGAGGTTCGCCTGCATCGAGACCCCTTCGGTCGTCGCGGCGTCGGCATCGGCACGGACTCCGGCGGTGAACGAAAGGCGGTCCTTGAGGGCCACGCGGCGGTTTTCGAGTTGGACCCAGACACCGCCGGTTTCGGTCTCGTCTTTCTTCGCCAGCCACAGGACGACCTGCCGCCAGAACCGCTTGTGATACTCGTCGAAGCCCTTCATCCGCCAGCGCCACGTCGTATCGGCGGCGAACGCGAGGACGCGGCCGTCACCGAATTGCCCCGCCACGAGCAGCGGCCGCGCTTGGTCATCCTCGGCCAGGACCAGGCCGGTCGGCTTGATGCCGGTAAACCGGTTGGCGCCTTCCAAGGGGGGCAGGCGGTTCCACGCCCCCAAGTTGTCCGATTCCGAAAGCCGAAGCAGAAAGTGGTTTCGGCCGAATTGGCTGGGACGCATCCGGATCGGTCCGGGCCAGTGCAGGTCATCGCGGATCGCTTCTCCCAGGGCCTGCCGCTCCAGGCGGTCGATCTCGATCGGCAAAACGGCCGCCAGCGGCGTGTCGCCATAGCCGCCCGGACCGAAGGCGTGGTATCCGCCGAGCATCAACAGCCCGGAGCCTTGCGAGACCGATTGCGCCAGATTCTCTATCTCTTCCCGGCTGAACACGTCGGCGGGAAGGTCGCCGATGAAGTAGACGCGGTACTCCGCGGAGCCGAGCTGCCGCGCCAGGTCTCCCGGCTTGTCGGTCGGCCGGCGCGGATCGATCCGGAGGTAGTCGACGTGGATGTCTGGCGAGGCGTCCAGGGACCGGCGGATGTCGCGTTGTTCCACGCGGAGAGCGCCTTCCACGTACAGGACGTTGAGCCCTCCCTTGAAAACACTGACGAAGGTCGTGTTCTCGTTATTCGTCGTAACGAGTTCCCCTTCCCGCGGCGGAACGCGGAGGACGACCTTGTACTGGCCCGGCTCGGTGGGAACCGTCTCGAGGGTCACGCCCAGGGTCTCGTTGTCGGAGGTGGGGCGCAGAGTCTCCTTGGCGACCACCTCGAGCGTTCCATCGGCCGATTCGAACAAGAGTTCGACCGGCACGTTCTGATTGGCATAGCCGCTCACCAAGATCCGGCCGCGGGTCGTCAAAACGTTGTCGACGAAGACGTTCGGCGGAACGGTGAAGTCCTCGACGGCCACGTCCTTGGTTTGCGAAAGACCGCGGTCCTTGCCGAAGGTTACCGTGTAGAGCGGATAGCCCAGTCCGCCCAGGCGGGCCGCCGGCCGTTGCGGGGGCACGTCGCGAGGAGCGTAAGCTCTTTGCGACCCGTCGCTTAGCAGGACGATGCCGAGAAGCCGCTTGCCCGCCTGATCGCGGAGCACTTCCTCGAGCGTCCACCCAATGGCCGTCTCTTCTCCGTCGCACGACTCCGGCAGGTCGATTCGTCCTTCTTCGACCTTCGCCGACTGAATACTTCCGCCGAACGTGAACGCGCCGATTTCCACCCGTTCGCCGAGCGTCCGAAGGGGCGCTTCGGCCTCGGCCAAGGCCTCCTTCAGAAGAGTCCACCGGGTCTTCGCGTTGAATCCATCCGGAACGTCCATGCTCCGCGATTGGTCGACGAGGACGACGAGCGTGGCCGCTTGCCGGCCGATCTCGGTACGCACCAGCGTCGGCCGCAGGAGGGCGAAGATCGTCAGCAGAAGGACGAGAGCCCGCAACGCCGTTAACACGCGATGGCGTCCGTTCGAAAGCCCGGTGAGCGGCACCAACCACAACAGCGCAAAGAGTCCGGCCGCCAAGAAGGCGACGAGCCAATAGCTGTCCGCGATCGGATAAAACGACCACCGTGGCATGGTTTGTATCACGTTCTCAATGGGGTTGAAGCTCTTCCATCCGGACGACTCCCTTCGTGCGCCGTTCGCATTCCATCCAGCGCGCCGCCGTCATTCTTCCAGCCGCCCCTCCCGGGGCTCGTTTTTACTTCCCACTTATGCCTTCTACCTTCTCCCTCACTCCCTGTAAAACCGATTCGCCACCACCTGCTCCGCCGCCAGCGCCAACACCACGAGCATCATGAACAGCGGGAACAACTCGCGTCCGACGCGGCCCTCGCTGACGTCGCGGTCGATCTCGTCCCGGTTCCTCGCGACGTGGTAGGGAAACCCGCCGAAGATCGCGTCGAGCGACTCTTTGCCGATCCGGTCGAGTTCGGTCTGGGCCACTGGAAGGTTTACGCTGAAACCGGTTCGTACTCCGGCCAGACTTCCTCCGGCCTCGAGCGTGTAGTTGCCCGGTGAGTCGGTCGTCGTGATGCGGACCGTCTCTTGGGCCGCGTCGGTGGGGACCGTCGTCTTGAGGCCGTCCGGCGTCGTCAGCACGAGCGAGGTCCGGTCCCCCTCCCCTAACATCGGCACGACCGCGGTTTGGCCGGGGTAATAGTTGAACTCCGCGTCCGCCGCGCCGACCAGGTAGAGCATCATCTGGTTGGACAAGATCAAGAAGGGCCATGCTTCTCCGATGGGGAGCAGATTCCATGCGTCGGCGTCGGCCGCGTCGGAGACCGGCGTCGTCATCAGCAAGACGCGGCCGCGTCCCAACGGCCGTTCCAGAATCGCCGCGCCTCCGTCGCCGAAACCGAGGACTTCGTTCGTCCCCTTGGCGCGCGCGCCGAGTTGCCAGTAACGGTAGACGGGAAATGCGTTCCAGGGGATGGAGCCGGCCTGGCCGCGGAAAACGCGAAGGATGGGGTGGGTGTAATCTCGCGGCGCGAGGACCGCGTCTCCCTCCGGCCGCCGCGCTTGCCGCAAGGGGACCGCCGGGAGCGTCTCCTTTGCCGCCTCGCCGCCGAATTCCCCGACCGGAATCGCGCGGCGGCCCAGGAAAACGGCCAAGCCCCGGCCGTCGGACACATAGTCGCCGAGTTTCTGCCATGTCTCGGGCGACAAGGGGGGTGGATCGAGCAGGCAGACCGCCGCGTATTCGCTCAGGTCCGTTTCCGCGATTCCCTCGAATGGAACGACGCGGCAGTCGAATCGCGCCTTGCCGGTTTTCCGAAACGCCGTCGGGGCGAGCGCCTCGACCAAAAACAGGGCCCGCTCTTGTACCGGCCGGGGCGCGGCGATCAGGATGGGCCAGGCCGCTTGGACGTTCATCGTGAAATATCGGACGTCGTTGGGCTCCAGGGCGTCTTGTCCCACGATGCGGACGAACCCCTGGTGCGGCCCTCGGGTGAAGCCGCTGACGGTGAAATCGAGCGAGGCGGTTCCATCCGCGTCGACCGTCGCCTGGACCGCGTCGCGCCGCCGCGGGTTCCCGGTGCCTTCCAAGACATACAACTCGACCGTCCTGCCGGCGGGTGGTCCGACCCTCGTCAGTTCCGTCTGAATTCGCAAAGGGGTGCGGTCGGAAAGGACTTGCGAGGACAGGCGCAACCGTCCCAGGCCGAAATCGACCGGATCCGTCACGCCTACGTCAATCAGATAAACGGCCGTACCGGCGGCCGCGTCGAGAATGCGTTGGAACGGTTCCGCCGCGTCGGGCGGCCAGGAACTTTCGGCTAAATCGGTAAAGACATAAACCTCCTTTCGTTGGGGGCCCCCCTCCAACTCGCTACGCCTGAGGAGATCGAGCGATTTTTCGATAACCGCCGGGAGGGGGCCGGAAAGAGCGGAAGCGGCAAGTTGATCGATCCGTTGACCGGCCGCGCCTCGGTCCACTTGAAAGACAACCGGTTCCGGACCGGATCCCAGCACCGCGACGCGGCTTTCGCGCGGAAGTTGCTTTAGCAGCCACGCCCCCAACTCCTTGGCGGCCTCCAATCGTGTTTGGTTCCGCTGGCGATACTCCATGTGCATCGCGGTGTCGAAAATGAGAGCCGCAGCGACCGGCGCCTCTCGGGAACCGATCGTCCCGGACCATTGGAGACTCGGTCGGGCGAGGGCGAAAGCAAATAGCCCGATTACCAGCACCCGCAAGAGCAACAACAGAAAGTGTTGCAGCCGCATCCTCCGTTTGTTGACCTCGTGCCGCTTCTTCACCAGTCGCAACGCCGGGAACTCCAGGTGCCGCGGCTTTTGCCGCATCAGCAAATGGAGTAGAATCGGCACTCCGACCAGCGCAATCCCGGCCAGGAGGAATGGGTTGACAAAGGTCATGGGCGAAAATGGAACCGTGGGGAAAACGAGTCAAGTCGGCGGAAGTGCTCCGGCGCCGCGCCGGGGCCGTGCATATCCGGCAAAATCGCGAGAGCCGAACCGGACCGCAACGGGGGTATAGAAGTATACAGCGCCACGTCCAGTCCGGAATCGAGGGGACGCCGCCTCGGGTATCGCCACCAGTCCTTGAAAAGCGAGGAAAATGAAAAAATATCGTTTGCTAACGCCCGGACCGACCGAAGTCCCGGAGGCGGCGCTCCTGAAGTTGGCCAAGCAAGTCCGCCACCATCGGACGCCCGAGTTTCGCGCAATCTTCTCCGAAGTCGTCGACGGACTACGGTATCTCTTTGATACGCTCAACGACATCGTGGTGTTCGCCAGTTCCGGAACCGGGGCGATGGAGGCCGCCGTCGCCAATGTCGTCGGCCAGGGCGACAGGGCCATCGTTTTGGCCTCCGGGAAATTTTCCGAGAGGTGGGGCACGTTGTGCCGGCGGTTCGGGGCGGAGCCGATATGCTTGGAGGTTCCGTGGGGGGAGTGCTTTACGCCGCGGCAACTCGAGGCCGCGATCCGGAAACACCCGGATGCCATTGCCGTCTACGCCACGCTGACGGAGACCAGTACCGGGGTGCAACACGATATCGAGGCACTGGGGAAGGTGGTCAAGAAAACATCGGCGTTATTCGTGGTGGACGGGATCAGCTCCGTCGGAGCGGTGGAATGCCGGACCGACGCCTGGGGGATTGACCTGTTGGCCGTTGGTTCCCAGAAGGCCCTAATGGGTCCCCCGGGGCTGTCATTCCTTGCCATTAGCGCCGCGGCCTGGGCTCGAATTGAGAAAGTCGACCGCAAGACGTTCTATTTTGACCTCGCGGCATACCGAAAATCCGCACAACTGCAAGATACACCCTATACTCCTGCGCGATCGTTGCTGGAAGCCCTCGCGGAAAACCTGAAATCCATGCGTCGGATTGGCCGTGAGGCGATCTGGTCCGAGGTGGAGATACTAGCTCGTGCCACCCAAGAGGGGTTAAAGGCCCTGGGCCTGAGGCTGGTGGCGGAGCGCCCCGCGGCGAGCTTCACGGCCGATTATCTCCCGGAAGGAATCGG
>CAZFQG010000112.1:0-20869 GCA_964520785.1 uncultured Planctomycetaceae bacterium
AAATCTAGGCAAAATACCCTTCTGGTGTACCCTCAATTGTGAGTTGCGGCACTAGACAATCTGTAAGATCAGCAATACAACCGTCAAAAACAGGGCGAAACCGAGCATGAAGACCCAGTGGCTCACACCGAACACGCCGTCGAGCGTCTTCTCTCCTAGGTCATTCCAGCTTCCGATTGACGCATCGAGACGCTTCGAGAACAGGGCGTAAACGTACGAGCCCGCCATCAGACCGGCGACGACGGCGAGGGCGTCGAAATTCCCCTGACCGAGCGCCGCGGCCCCGGTGCCGGGACAGTACGCCGCCAGACCGAATCCGGCTCCGAAAATCAGCCCGCCAATTACATTGGCCCACACCTTGGTCGGCTTCACGTGCGACCGGACCCATCCCGCTTGGCGCATCAGTCCGATCCCGATCATCCCGACGACGACCGCCGAGAGAATGACCTTCGCGACCGTGAAGTCCTTCAGCAGGAGTTGCCCAATGAGGATCTCGTACTTCGCTACCCCCCCCTTCTGCAAAAGGAATCCGAAGCCGATGCCGAAAATCAGGCCCAGAAGGAGTTGAGCCCGCGAGGGGAGCGCCTCCGAGATCGGATCCTTCGACGGCGAGTCGACCGGATTCGGCTCGGTCGTCTTCCGTTCGCTTCTCTTCTCAAGATGTTCCAAAGTAACGGACGGCATCGTTTCCTCTCCTTCGCTTGTGGTTCATGTCAGCCATCTGAATCGGCGGTCAATTACAAGTAAAAAAGTGGCATTGCCACGGCGACGCCTCCCGCGAAAAAGCATACCAAGGCAATCCAGGACCCGACGGACAATTGCAGTGCGCCGCTGATTCCGTGTCCGCTGGTACAACCGCCGGCGATCCGCGCGCCCAGCGCCATCAAGACGCCTCCCGCGAGGGCCACGACGAGTCGCAGCCAGACGGCCGACCCGAATCGTTCGGCCCACATTGGCGGGAGCCAGCGTCCGGTCAACTCGTTCCCCGACAGTGCGGCCAAAAGCGCCCCGAACACGATGCCAAACAGTAGCATCACGCTCCAGTCGAGCCTGGGCGCCTTTTTCTGAAAAAACGCCAGTCGCTCGATATGCGCCCGATTGAAACAGGCTCCGATCATTCCGGCCAGTTTCGCGTAAGAGGACGACGCACCCAACGGATTGTCCGAAAAGTAGAATGTCAACATCGAGAGTACCCCGATCAGGGCTCCAACCAAATACGGCGACCAGGCCGCTCCGGTGGTCCCCGGATCGACACTCGCCGTTTCGCCGAAAGCAATCCGAGGAGCACCCAACATCAACCCCACAACCACAATGGCGATTGCCCCAGTCTTGAAGAATCGCATGCCCTTATCCTTTTTGCCTGTTTTCTCCAGTCTCTAATCCATGGTGTTCGGGATACTTAACCACTCCATCCGCCTCCATTTCCAATGCACGTGCCGTGCCAATGCTCCGTTTCCGCTCTCATGTCGCGCGCCTTTTTCGGAAGAGTTCGTCTACGCAACGACTTACGACGGGTCATTTCCGCTGTTGCGGCCCCCCGATTAAGTGGCATCCCGACGATCTAGGTGAACGTTCGACGAGCAACTCGGGGCATGAACCGCTCCGGCGGCGCGAAGGAACGCTTCATTGCGGAGTATGAGTCGAGAGTGCGAAGGGTCCCTCTTATGGCACGATATCTGCTGACATGGTAAGCTACGTTTGATCGGCTGGCCGGTCGCACCCGCGATATGATCAAGACAATGAGGACCTTAGCCCGTGGATTTAACGCGTTACGTGCATTCGAGAATCGCGAACTCACGGGCCGCCTACGCCATCGCCATCGTTTTCGCGGCCGCCGCGGTACCGCTGAAATACGGCCTGGAGCGCGGAT
This sequence comes from uncultured Planctomycetaceae bacterium, assembly GCA_964520785.1. Classification (GTDB taxonomy): domain Bacteria; phylum Planctomycetota; class Planctomycetia; order Pirellulales; family Thermoguttaceae; genus CAZFQG01. The sequence goes on from CAZFQG010000112.1 coordinate 1,871, forward strand.
TGCCCGCGTTGTCCGGGGCGGAGGTCGATCGATTTCTTTTCTTCCTTCCGGTTGTGATGGCGGTCGCCTGGTTTGGCGGGGTCGGGCCGGCCGTTTCCTGCCTCGGCACGACGTTCGTGCTTTCCGTGTTCTTTCTTCTGGAGCCTCGGTTTCGTTTCTTCATTGAATCGCCGGTACAACGAATTCACGCTCTGGTGTTCCTGGTAGAGGGTTCGCTGATTTGCATCCTCGCGAGTGTGCTGCACGCCGCATGGCGGCAGTCCGAAAAGGCACGCTCGGTCTTGCAGCCGGCGTATGACAATGCCCAGGAGAACGTGATCGAATTGATGCGAACGAGAGACGCGCTGAGCAAGAGTCGCTCCTTGTTCGCGCGGTTGGTCGAGTCAAACATTATCGGGACGTTCGTCGCATCGCGAGAAGGAGTCATCACGAATTTCAACGAAGCCCTGACCCACATGGCGGCGACGCCCGAAGGGGACACGGGTGCCGTCCAGAACCGGCACGGAAAGTTCCTGGATTCGATTTCCGCCCTATTGGAGGACTCCGTGCGCGAAGAACTCTACCGGCACGGAAGTTATGGGCCCGCCGAACACGAATTGATAGTGGAGGGGGGGCGGCGCGTGCCGGTCCTGTTTGGAGCAGCCCTCTTCGGCGAGGAAAATGAGTCGAGTGAACGGGCCGTTTGCTATCTCGTCGATCTGTCGGAGATCGAACGGACCCGCGCCGACCTCGAGCAGGCGATCGCGGAGACGGAACGCGCTAACCGCGCAAAGTCGAAACTTCTGACGAATATGAGCCACGACCTGCGGAATCCGATGAACTCGATTTCCGGCATGATCGACCTGGCGCTATCCGAGGAACTCTCGCCGAAAGCGCGGGAGTGCCTCTCTATCGCCCGAGATTCGGCGCACGCGTATCTGCGGATTCTCAACGACATGCTCGATCTCTCCAAGATGAACGCGGGAAAGTTCGAGCTGAACCCCGAACCCTTTTCGACGAAGGGTCTGCTCGCGCGAACCGTGAAATCGTTCTCGCCGATCGTGGAGAAGAAAAGGGACGTCGAGCTGACGTGCCAGGTTGATTCCGGAGTGCCGGAGTATCTCGTCGGAGACTACGTCCGGCTTCGACAGGTCCTCTCGAATCTCATCGATAACGCCCTGAAATACACCACCGCGGGATCCGTATCGCTTTCCGTCCACGTTTCGTCGGAGAGCCCCGACCGGGACGACGAAGATTCTCCCGGCGTCGTCCTGGAATTCCGCGTTTCGGACACCGGGACGGGAATCGCGGAAGAGGACCAGGAAGTCGTCTTCGCGCCGTTCAGGCAATTGGACTCTCCGAACTCGAACGAGATGGAAGGGACCGGATTGGGCCTGGCCATCGTGGCTGAGCTGGTCCAAGCGATGGGGGGCGCGTTTGGGTCGAGAGCACCCTTGGAAAGGGCACGCGATTCTTTTTCACGGCGGGTTTCGGATTCGTCTCCGATGAGGAGTTGGCGGCGATTCAACAGCGAGATGAATCGGAGATGGTCAACGGATTCGACTGGACTTCTCCTGTTGAACCCAGCGAGTCGGCGAGCGTGCTTGTCGTGGAAGATACCCCCGCGAACTGGCAGCTTATGGAGAAGATTTTGCGGAAGCGCGGACACCGCGCCACGATCGCCGTCAACGGCAAGGAGGCCGTGTGGCAATGTCGGCGCCAGGAGTTTGACGTAATCCTGATGGACGTACAAATGCCGGTCATGGACGGCTTTCAGACGACCGCGGCGATCCGCGCCTTGCCGAATTCGGACGGGGCGTCCGCGACGGTACCGGATGTCCCGATCATCGCGGTAACCGGATACGCGATGGCGGACGATCGGGCGCACTGCTTGGAAATGGGAATGGACGCGTTCATCGCCAAGCCGATCGATGTCGGACCGATGCTCGCGACGATCGAACGAATGGCGAGACGGTTTCGCGAAAGGCGGGGCATACGTCCAAGTGAGCAGGTCAAACGAATTCGTGTGATCGGCGTCGCGGAGGATCCGGCGAGGAAGTCAGCGTTAGCCGACGATGACGGTGACGGTGAGGGTTGCCCCGTCGACTTGGAAGCCTCCTTGACGCGGATGGCGGGGGACCGGGAGTTGTTGGACGAAATGGTCGGCCTGTTCCGTGAAGATGCGCCGGCATTGCTGGCGAGGATCGAAAAGTCGCTCGAATCCTCCCAGCCCAACGAACTCGAGCGCGCCGCCCACTCCTTGAAGGGCTTGTGCGCGAATCTCGAATCCAAACGGGCCGCCGCGGCCGCCAATGCCCTGCTGGAGGCCGCCCGGGCGGGCGACCTCGCGCTGGCGCGAGACCTGGTCCCGGAGATGCAACGCCAGATCAGGCGCGTCCTGGAGTGGTTCTAGGACCGATCATTTCAAGTAACCGAAATAGAACCGCTTTCCGGTAGAAAGGCGGACCAGACGCGATGAGCGTTTCGACGACAAGAAACTCGCGATTCTACCATTACTTGGCCGTCGTCGTTGTCGTGATCGTCGTCGGAGGGCTCATCGTCGTCGAACCCAGCCTGCCGTGCGGTTTTTTCGCCGGATTGCTCCTCGGAGCGTTCCTAATTCGACTTTCCCAACTAATGCAGCGCGTGACGCGGCTTCCTTATTGGGCGAGTCTGTTATCCATCGCGTCCGCTTTCCTGCTGATTCTTGCGGGGATCGGAATGCTTTTCGGGATGCAACTGGCCCAGCAGCTTTCCGAGCTGAGGTCGCAGCTTGCGATGTCCCCCGAACGCGCGGCGGCGATTCTCAAGGAATACGGGTTCGACCAAAAGATATCGGACTATGTCTCATGGCTGAACACCGCGGTCTTCCAACATATTGATACCGCGGCGTTGGCGGGCGGCCTTTTCTCCTCACTCACCGGGGTCCTCGGCGCGATGGCCCTTGTATTGTTCGTAGGCATATTCCTGGCCGTCGATCCGGCGCTATACGAACGGGGGTTCTTGGCGCTGTTTCCAAAGGACAGCCGGTCGCGCGCCGCGGAAGTTCTCGAGGCGTGTACGGATACGCTTTGGTGGTGGATGATCGGACGGCTCGTGGCGATGACGGTAATCGGGATCGCGACGGCGCTCGGACTTCTACTCTTGGGAATTCCAATGCCGATCATACTCGGGGTTGTAGCCGGTATTCTCAGTTTCGTGCCGACGATCGGCGCGATTCTGGCAATTATCCCCGCATTGCTCGTTTCGTTCCAGGTGAGTCCACTGTCCCCACTCTACGTACTCGTTTTCTATCTAGGCATCCAGGCGGTGGAGGGCAACCTGATTACGCCTCTGGTCCAGCAGCAAGCCGTAAAGGTCCCGCCGGTCGTTACCATCTCGTCGCAATTCATGCTCGGCGTCCTCGTAGGGATCATCGGCGTCGCCGTGGCCACCCCGATGGCGGCGGTGGCCATCGTGCTCGTCCGGATGTTGTATATTGAACCGTTCGTGGAGCCGACCTTCGAGGAAAAAGGTCTGGAAGGCGCGCCCAAAAAGTCGGAATGAGAAGAATCGAATATCGGCCAGTGCTTTGTCAGACCCAGACGCCAAGGTTGTTTGTCTCTATCGGAATACTGAGTTCATGCTGCCGCGGACAAAACCTCCTTGAACAAGGCCGACGAAGTGGTTATCTTGACGCATGCCAAAAACGCGTGAGGGCTTTGTCCGAGATATCGGTACGGCACCAGGCGCCTTCCCAGCGGATTTTTTTTACCGCCGAATAGGCGTTGAACTTGGCCTTGGCGATGCTGTCTCCCTTGGCCGTGACGCCAAGGACCCGACCGCCGGTGTTGACGACTTGGCCGTCGACACGCGCCGTCCCGGCGTGGAAGACCTTGACGTCCGGTGTGGCGCTCGCATCATCCAGCCCGCGGATCGGGAACCCCTTCTTGTAGCCGCCGGGGTAGCCCTCGCTGGCCATGACGACGCACACTGCCGGACGTGGATCCCAATCGAGCGGGTCGATACTCGCCAGGTCCCGTTTTGCCGCGGCGAAGAGGATCGGAAAGAGGTCGGAATTCAACCGGAACAAGAGGGGCTGGCACTCGGGATCGCCGAAACGGACGTTGTACTCGAGGACGCGGATTCCGTGCTTGGTGACCATCAGCCCGGCATAGAGCACGCCCTGGAAGGGGCGGTCGGCGTGTTTCATGGCGTGGACCGTGGGAACGAGGATCTTCTCCTCGATCAGGCCGAGCATCGCATCGTCGACGACCGGAGCGGGGCAGTACGCGCCCATCCCGCCGGTGTTCGGCCCCTTGTCGCCGTCGAGCGCCGGTTTGTGGTCTTGGGCCGGCTGGAGCGTGACGATCGTCCTGCCGTCGGTAATGGCCAAGACACTCGCCTCTTCTCCTTCCAGACGCTCCTCGACGACGAGCCTTGCTCCGGCCGACGCGAACTCCGCCACTACCGTGTCGACGGCGGCGATCGCTTCCTCCTGGTTGTTACAGACAATCACCCCTTTCCCCGCGGCCAGACCGTCCGCCTTGACGACGAGGGCTGCGTGGGGACGGCCGTAGATGTACGATTTCGCTTCCGCCGCCGTGGAAAAGACGCGGTAGTCGGCCGTGGGGACCCTGGCGTCGCGGAGCAGGTTCTTGCAGAAGACCTTGGATGCCTCCAGTTCGGCTGCGCGGCGGCTCGGTCCGAAGATGGTCAAACCGGCTTCCTGAAACGCATCGACGATTCCGGCCGCCAAAGGCGCCTCCGGACCAACGACCGTCAACCCGACGACGTTGTCCTTCGCGAACGCCACCAGCGCCGCGAAGTCGGTCTCCGAGATATCGACGTTGACCGCGTCCGATTGCGTGCCGGCGTTGCCCTTCGCGACGAAGACCGTGCCGACCTCGGGGCTTTGGCCCAATTTCCACGCCAAGGCATGTTCGCGGCCGCCGCCGCCTACGATAAGAACGTTCATATGCTCGAATTCCTCAAGGGTCTCGAAGGGTCTCGACGGATGCTCAAGGCCGCCCATTTTATCGGGATTTTGCTCAGCCGGCAACCGGCCGGGACTGTCCTCCCTCACCCCAGGGGGCGCGCGTCGAAACCCAAATCGCGAAGAATCGCGACGAACGTTTTCGGCCCGTGCGTGCAGTAAACGACCTCGGGGTCGACCATCCGGACCGCCTCGATGAGATCGTCATAATCCGCATGATCCGAAAGCGGAATCGCGTGGTCCACGCGGAACCGGTACTTCGCCCCGCGCATCGCCGCCCAGCCGGTCACCGAGATGAGTACCGGATTCGCGACACCGTTGACCCGCGTCCGCGGCGGGACGACGAGAACATCGCCCGGAGCAGCTTCCTCCTCGAAAACACCCCAATTGCCGAACTCCACGCCGAACGTCTCATAAATCCTTGTAATGGGAACGATACTCGAGTGCTGTACGACCCGGAACCCCGCATCCCCCAGAAGTTTGGTGACCTCTTGCGATTTGCCCAAGACGTAGGCCTGGACCACCGGTGTGCGGCCCGACTGGAGAATGCCCGCCACGGTTTCCAGGAAGGCCGCGACGGACTCCTCTCGGGGGGGGAGCCGGTAGGAGGGATCGCCGTACGTGGACTCGATGATCAAACGCCTCGCCTGGGGCAACTCTGCCTGCTCGGAGGTCGCGGAGGGACCCAGCTTGAAATCGCCGGTGTACAGAACGGAATCGTCGCCGTCCTCGGCCAGAAGCATCGCCGAACCGAGACAGTGGCCGGCCGGAAACGCGGTCAACCGCAGCCCGCCCCACTCCAGGGGTTCGCGGTACTCCATCGGCTTAACGCTGCGTTTCCCCAGCCGAAGCTGGTACAACGCGGCCGTCTGGGGCGTGCAGAGCGCGAACTGGTGTCTGCCGATATGATCGGCATGCGCATGAGACACGAATGCGCAGGCCTGACGCCGCGGAATATCCACGGCCAGGCCGGCCTTGGTCAGGACCAGGCCGTTATTCCAGTGAAACATGAACTCTCGCAGAGAAGTGGGGGTATTTCGGTGAAACTACAAGGGCAGCTTGACGACGCGACCCCCCTCCGCCAGCGACCGGTCGATCGCCAGGCAGATTTCGTGGGACTTGTACGCGTCGGCGATATCGGCGTGGAGTGGTTTGTCATCGAGAATCGAATCGACGAAATCGTTGATCTCGCCATCGAACGGGTGCGCCGCGACGTCACCGGAGTCGGGCATGACCGAGGGGAACACGGTCCAACCGGTTTGGCCGGGAAGGAGCGACTTCGACCAGACCCGGTTGTCGCGGATCGTGCCGGTGGTACCGGCGACGTCGACATTCAGGGCGTAGGGTATCTGCAAATCGAACAGGGCCGAGGTCTTGCCGATCATGCCGCTTTGGAACCTGAGGATCGCGACGACGTTGGCGTCGAAAGCCATGCGACCGGTCTTGTTGTTGGACATGGCGGAGACCTCGACGACCTCGTCCTCCGAAATCCAGCGGAGGATGTCGACCGCGTGGCAGCCCCCCAAGAGCATCGTGCTGCCCCCCTGTTCCTTCGTCTTGGCCCAGTTCCAGCCGGTCCAGTAGTCGCCCAGGCCGTGCCAGTAATCGGCCTCGATGTAGAACAACTCACCGATCGCCCCGGCCTTGATCAGCGACTTGACGTTGTCGAAAAGGGATACCCACCGGAGTACGAAGCTGACGACGCTCTTCACGCCGGCCTTGGCGACCGCGTCGCGCAGGGCAATGTTCTCTTCCAGCGACATCACCATCGGCTTCTCGATGAGAATGTGTTTCCCCGCCTCCGCCGCGGCGATCCCCTGCGGGGCGTGGACGTCGTTCGGACCGCTTAGATTCACGATATCGACCGCCGAATCGGCAAGAACATCGTCGTACGAATCGTGAATCGTACAGTCCAGATCGTATTTCCGCGCCAACTTCTCCGCGCTCTGGCGCCGCCGGCTGCTGACCGAGACGATCCGCACGTGCGGGTTCTTCAACCACGCCTCAATATGCGCACCTGCCACCCATCCCGCCCCATGAACGGCGACTCCCAACTTCCCATCTTGCATTCTAACTCCCTTTCAAATAAACAGTTCCAACGTTTTCCAACTCAGTCACTCCGTCCCTTGTCCCCCACTTGCTCTTCATGCCTTATGCCTCCCCTTTTGCACTCCTCACGACGCACTCCTCACTCCCTCAACCATCGCCCTCATGTTTTCCACCGGCGTGTCCCGGGGGTTCATTTCGCCCGTGTTGAACAGATAGCCCCCTTCGGACATGCCGATTTCGGCGATCCGCCGGGCCTCTGCTTCAACCGCCTCCGGGGTACCCCTCATGAGAACTTCGATCGGATCGAGATTGCCGGTGAAACAGCACTTGCCGGTGAGCGCCCCGCGGACCTCGGCGATATCGGCGGCCGGCCCGACGTTGATGATATCGGCTCCCGTCTCGACCTCGGCGAGGAGATAATCGACCTTGACTTCGCTATTGTGCAGATGGACCAGGCCGCCGGCGCCGTGGATGCGGTCCACCAGGGCCTTGCACGAGGGGAGCGCGAATTCGCGGTATTGCTTGAGCGAGAGCATCTCCGAGAAGGCGTTGCAGTCCCCCAGCCAGATCGCCTGGGCCCCGGCCTCCAGTTGCGCCAGCGCGTACGCCGCCTGGTTCTCCACGAAGAACGCGCACGTATCCAAGAGCAGGTGTTTTTCGGTCATGGAAAGGATCATCGTCTCCTGGAGGCCGTAGAGGAGGCCGACCGCGCTATACGGGGCGGCGCACGATCCCTCGATCAAGACGCGATCGCCGAAGTGCTTTTTGATCCGACGAATGGCCTCGAGCTTCCGCGGAATCCGACCGTCCCGCTCGGGGTCGACCGGGCGGAGAGAATCGAGCGTTTTCCGTGCTGCCGGCAAGTAGTCCTTCGTCGCCCGCAGGATATCCCCCTCTCCGACACATCCGACACCGAGCGGCTCGAACTCGAAACAGTCGTCGACCTGGACCCAGGCCCAGTCGTAGTCGAACTCCTCGATGGCCGCGATCCACGCCTCGGCGATCTTCCGGCCGTCTTGGCAGAGTTCTTCGTAGGGGTATTTTCCGAACCACTTCACGTCGAACTCTTCACTGCACGCGAAGACCGGCAACCGTCGCGGCTTCTCCAGGCGGACGGCCGCCTTTACGTCTTCCAGGACTCCATCGTAAGCCATTTCGCTTTCCTTCGTTTCGATGGCCCGAAACCATCGCGCATCTTGAGATTGCCCGACCGGTAGGGCGACTCTAGGGAGGACTGGCAGTCTGCCATGCAGGGACCCGCTCCGTCCGCGACAGCGCGGCCTTGCTCGATTCGACTGCGGGGTCTTCCGGCAATTGTGGGCGAGTCTCCTTCCGAGCCGTCTCTTCTCTGATTCTCAGCAGTTCGTTTTCACGTTCCAGCGCGGCGATCTCCTCCTCTTGCCGTTGACTTTCTCGTTCCTTGCGCGCCAAATCCCGTTTCGTTTCGTTCAACTCCTCCCTGAGTTGACGCCAACGTCTTCGGTACGTTTCCCGGCTCCGCCAGAGAAACAGAATGCTTCCCGTCAAAGACGACTTGAACCCGCGCCCTCGTTTCGATAATACTGGTCCCATCTGTTGCGATCCTTGGTTGGCTAATGAAACTTGTGGAAAAACAAAAGCGATAGCGCAACAGATTTTCAAATTCCCGTCAACCCCAGTTTCCCCAAATTGCGGTGTTTCGGGGTTTCTGACAGGCCACCCCACCCTGCCTACGCCAAGGCGACCAGGACGCCGGTAATCGAGCCCCCGAGCTTTGCCCTGCCCCTGAGCAGCAAACCATCGCCCCACCGGTTCGCAATTCGCCCCCGCCCCTCCTTCCCCAAGAGAATGTGGCCATTTTGACCTCATTTTTCCGGCCATCCCTGCTCTCGAGAGATCGAGGGCGGACGAACGAAGGAACCGACGGAATGCCCCGGTAGAGGAATGTCTTGTCGCCGAATCGACTTCTGCCTGTCCCACATCCGAGATCGACAACCCACCCTGACGAGGTAAAATCGTGGTCGATTACCCGTTTGTATAGTTCAAACAGGGGGTGTATGCCAAAGGAGTCGTCGAATTGAGAAGCGATCTCTTCCGAGTGGAGGTAATCCCATACCCCGGCAACGACCCCTCGGGGCAGTCTCCAAGCGGAGCATCCTTTTGCCTTGGCTGACAAGAATTCGTCCACCCTTGTTGGTTTCGCGGTCGCCTTGTATAATTCCCCCTTCTTTGCCGTTCGCGGAGCCGGAAGCGTGGTCCGCCGGGGCATGCGGCGTGTATTAGCATAGTATAGTTCCCGGTCCGCTCTCTAGGACCCGTAAACGTATATCGCCCCTCAAGGGGGGTACACTTTTTGCTAAAGGAGAGGTATAATGGCAATTCGCGTTGGAGTCAACGGTTTTGGTCGAATCGGCCGGATGGTTTTCCGCATTTTGATGGAAAAGCCGGACGTTTTCGAAGTGGTCGGGATCAACGACCTGACGGACAACAAGACGCTAGCGACGTTGCTGAAGTACGACAGCATCCACCGCCGGTTCAAAGGGACGGTCGAGTACGACGATACGAGCCTGATCGTCAACGGGAAGAAGATCAGAGCGACGGAAGTCCGCGACCCGGCCCAGTTGCCGTGGGGAGAACTCGGCGTGGACGTCGTTCTGGAGAGCACCGGCGCGTTCCGCAAGCGCAAGGCCGACGGGAAGCCCGGGTTCGACAGCCACCTGGACGCCGGCGCGAAGAAGGTCATCATCAGCGCCCCGGCGAGCGATCCGGACCTGACCTGTGTTCTCGGCGTGAACGACGACAAGCTCCGGCCGGAGCACAAGTGCGTTTCGAACGCAAGCTGCACCACGAACTGTCTCGCGCCGGTCGCCAAGATCCTCAACGACAAGTTCGGGATCGTCAAGGGTTTGATGACCACGGTCCACTCCTACACGAACGACCAGGTCGTCCAGGACTTCCCCCACAAAGACCTCTACCGCGCGCGTGCCGCGGCCATGAACATCATCCCGACGACCACCGGAGCCGCCAAGGCGGTCGGGCTGGTCATTCCGGAACTCAACGGGAAGCTGACCGGCATGTCGCTTCGCGTTCCCACGCCGACCGGGAGCGTGGTCGATCTCGTGTGCGAGACGGCTAAGCCGGTGACGGCCGACGCGATCAACTCGGCCATCAAGGAAGCGGCGACCGGCCCGATGAAGGGCATTCTCGATTACGTCGAAGACCCGATCGTCCTCGCGGACATCATCGGCGACCCCCATAGCTCCATCTTCGTTCCGGATTGGACCACCGTCATCGGGGACAACATGGCGAAGGTCATCAGTTGGTACGACAACGAATGGGGCTACAGCGCCCGGAGCGTCGACCTGATCGAGAAGATCGCGAAGCTGTAAGTCGCGGCTTCCGAACAGAGAATTTCAGGACGGCGAATTTCAGGACGGCACGGTGTTGGAAAATGCCGTGCCGCCTTTTTTGATAGTCTGGGACGGAGCCACGGATTGACACGGGTCGGCACGGGTCGGCACGGACAAGAAAGAAGAAGAAAGACTACCACAGAGAGGACACAGAGATCACAGAGGAAGAAGAGGGAGGATTCCCGTGAGCGGGCCGAATGGCATTGTCTGTCGATTCTTATGGCAAGCATTTGCTTATCATTCGACTCCAGTAGGCCGTGACTAGACTGCTATGAGCTTCGATCATGGCTCCGATTGCTTCAAAGCTCTTTGACTCCAGCTAGTCTTCCATCTTGTCTCTGTGCCCTCCGTGCCCTCCGTGCCCTCCGTGCCCTCCGTGGTGGCTATTCTTCCGGAATCTCGTTTGCGGTCGTGGAGGGAATGTGATATGCAACTGAAAATCCAACGTATCGATAGTCGGCGGGATGATATTCATGCCGAGATGGCGCGGCTTCGGGCCGTGTTGAGTCCGGAAGGGAACGTCGTCAGCGAGGCTGGGAAACGGCGGACCGTGGAGGTCTTCGGCGAACCGCTGACGCCGGTACAGGTCGTTCAGCGTATCTGCGGAGACGTCCGAGAGAAGGGTCTTTCGGCCGTGCTCGAGTACTCCGCGAAGATCGACAAGGCCGCCCTCTCGGCCGAAACCATCCGCGTTCCCCTGGAGGAGTTGGCCGCGGCGCACGCGAAGGCGGCGCCGGAGTTCCTCGAATCAATCCGCCGCATTGCCGAGAATATCTTCGCGTTTCAGAAGGCCATCCTCCACGAGGATGTCCGCGTCGAACGCCCCGGCGGCTCTTTGCGACAGCGGTACCGCCCCCTGCGCCGCGCCGGCATTTGCGTCCCCGGCGGCGCGGCTGCCTATCCGTCTTCGGTGTTGATGACGGCCGTTCCGGCCCAGGTCGCCGGCGTACCCGAACTGGCCGTCGTGGCCCCTCCGACGCCGTTCGGTTCCTACAACGCGGACATCTTGGCCACCTGCCACGAGTTGGGAATCGACGAGGTCTACCGGCTGGGCGGCGCGCAAGCGGTCGCGGCGTTGGCTTATGGCGTGGAAGGAATCCCCCGCGTTGACAAGATCGTCGGGCCCGGCAACCTCTTCGTCGCGCTGGCGAAGCAGGCGGTCTACGGCGCGGTCGATATCGACTCGATCGCCGGGCCCAGCGAGGTGGTCGTCATCGTCGACGCTTCGACCAACCCCCGCTTCACCGCCTACGACCTGATGGCGCAGGCGGAACACTCGCCAGGGGCGAGCATCCTCATCGGCTGGGATGAGACAGTGCTCGACGAGGCGGTCAAACAGATCGCCGTCGAACTGGACCGGGTTGACCGCGGGGCGCTGACGAAGGCCGCGCTGGAGGAGTTCGGCGCCGTCATACTGGCCGCCGACGAGGACGAAGCCTGCCGCCTGACGGACGAAATCGCCCCGGAACACCTCCACATCGCCACCGAAAACGCCGAGGAACTGGCGGAGAAGATCAGTTACGCCGGCGCGATGTTCCTGGGGAACTACACTCCGGTCGCCCTGGGCGACTACGCCGCCGGCCCCTCGCACGTTCTCCCGACCAGCGGCACCGCGCGATTCGCCAGCGGGCTCAGTGCGAACGACTTTCTGCGGGCCAACAGCATCCTCCAATTCGACCAAACCGGGCTCCAAACCCTCGCCGCCGACGTGGAAATCCTGGCAACCAAGGAAGGACTCATCTCGCACCGGCGGAGCGTGGAGGTACGGAGATAGAGCACGTCTCTTGAGGGGTTCTGCACGGGCTCTTGGCGTCCACTTAAATCTACTCACTGGACCAAAATTATGCACTTGGCAAAATTTACACAGGCGACTAAACTTTCTTTATTGGGGGAAGCAATTATCAGTTTTTGCCTGAAGTCTTGTTATTATGACTACCTACGCCACTTCCGAGCGGACCCGAACCGCCCTCATTGACTCTGCGGGGGAGCTTTTTACTCGGTACGGTATTGACGCCGTGAGTACGAGAGCCATCGCGGAGCGCGCTGGCGAAAACATTGGAAGCATCCACTATCATTTCGGGGGGAAGAAGGGGTTACTGCAGGCGGCCTTGGACGTCTTTTTCGAGTCGTGGGAAGATGAGCCGTTGCACCGAGTCTGGGACAAACACCGTGACTCTCTAAACTCCCCCCATGCGAGGGAAATATTCTTGGAGGAGCTGGTGCAAACTTTTTTTGACCGGATTTACTTCGCCGGGCGGCCCTGGTGGTGCGCGGGATTGCTGTATCAGCTTTTCACATACGAGAACGATTTGTCGGACCAATTCATCGAGCGGCACGTCCGCCCGCATCACGAGTTGCTGCAGGAGGTTGCCAAACACCTCCACCCGGAATTCGACGACGAACAGGCGTTCGTCTGGAGTCAGTTATTGGTCGGTCCGATCATTAGCCTGACGTTAATGCGACCGATGCTTCAGAGTGTTCGCGGCTGTTCAGTAGAAGATCCGTATCCGCAGGAACTACTTTTGGAGATGCGGCGCCAAATTATCGGGCCGGTGGTGCGTCTGGCACGGGAGCCGGCGGAACGGAACGCGTCGACGGCGGTTCAATAGCGAGGAGAATGGATGGCTGTTCGAGAATGGAACCTCTTTCGAATCGCGGTTTTCACGCGACCTATTCGGATCGCGTTACTCGTATTCGTCGGATGCGGCGCGGCGGCGGGAGGCCTCTTGTTTCGGCCCGCCACGAACGGCGCACCGGCGGCGGCATCGGATGAAACGGAAGAATCAGTCACTTCCGTTTCGTCCTCGACGACTCGGTTGGTCGAAACGACCGTCGTCAGTCGCGGTTGCGGCTATGCTCCGATCCCCTATCCGGCGACGGTGGCCGCGTCGCGGAAGGTCCAGTTGGCGTTTCGCGTTGGGGGTCCGCTCGTGGAATTGGCGGTCCGCCCCGGGGACCGCGTGAAGAAGGGGGACGTGTTGATGCGGATCGACCCGCGGGATTTCGAGAACACGGTGAAGGCGACGCAGAGCGCGCTTGCCGCGGCGAAGGCGAAGTACGCGGCGATGAAAAACGGGGCGCGAGAGGAGGACATCAACGCGCTCGAAGCGAAGATCAAGGCGGCCGAGGCGGTCCGCGATTACGTCATGCAGCAGTACGGGCGGATGGAGCGGCTTGTCGAACAGAGGGCCGTCGCGCGGTCGCAATTCGATTCGATCCAGAGCGAACTGACCGGCGCGAGGGCCGGCCTCGAAGCACTCGAAGAGGAACTCGCCAAGGCGAAGGCCGGCGCGCGTCTGGAGGACCTCCAGGCGATGGAGGCGGAGATATCCGGCCTGGAAACCCGGCTTCAAACCGCAAAGGACGCGTTGGCGGACACCGTTCTGGTCGCCCCGTTCGACGGGCTCGTCACCAAGCACTACTTCGAAAACTACGAGATGGTGGAATCGGGCAAACCGGCGGTCGCCATGCACGATGTCGCGACGCTCGAGACCAAGGCGTCTTTGCCGGAAAAAGAACTGATCCACCGGGATTTCCGGACGCCGTTTCCGGTCGAGGTACGCTTCCACGCCGCCGGAGAGAATACCTATCAAGCGTCGTTCAAGGAGATAGACACCGATGCGAACGCCCAGACACGGACCTACGACGTGGTCTTCGCCATGGATGCGCCGCCGGACGTTTCGATTTTCCCGGGCATGACCGCCGAGGTGCGGATCCCCTCTTGCGATCCGGACAAACTGGTCCTTGCGGTCCCCTCCAGCGCCGTCGTTACGGATACGCAAGGAAACGACTTCGTCTGGGTGCTCCGCGACGATGGAGCCGAGCGACGGCGGATCACCAAGGGACGGCTCCTCCAGGGAAATCGGTACGAGGTCATCGAGGGCCTCGCCGAAGGGGAGGAGATCGTCACCGCCGGGGCGAAGTTCGTGTATCGGGGTAAGAGCGTTAACAAGCGGTAGACTCCTCCGGCGGTCCGCTAGGAAGCGGACCGCGAATGAAACAGGACGTTTCACGGCACGGTCGACTCGCCCCGCCGCGGGCGCCTCGCGACCGGCCGGCGGACGCGTGCCCGGGACTTGAACCCCACCTTTTCCCGGGCCGCGCTTCCGCCTTTTCGGGCCTTTTCGGTTTTCCGTCTCGCCTTCCTCCTTTTCACGCCATGGTCGAATTCGCACTACGAAAACGGACTATCATGTTTACGCTGGTGGCGCTGACCGTCGTGGTCGGCGTCATCGCGTATGGCCGACTTGGACGCCTGGAAAACCCGGACTTCATCATCAAGACGGCGATGGTGATGACCCCCTACCCGGGAGCTTCTCCGGAAGAGGTGGAGCAGGAAGTGAGCGACGTATTGGAGGAGGCGATTCAGTCGATGGGACAACTCAAAGAGGTCCGATCGATGTCGCAGGAGGGGCTTTCGGTCATCTACGCCGAGATGCAGGACCGGTTCCAGGCGGGCGATCTTCCGCAGATATGGGACGAATTGCGCCGCAAGATCAACGATGCTCAGGGAAACCTCCCGCCGGGGGCGGGACCCTCGGTCGTCAACGACGATTTCAGCGACGTATACGGCCTGTTCTACGCGATTGCCGGCGAGGGTCTCTCTTACGAGGAACTCAGGCAGTACGCCAAGACGCTCAAGAAGGACCTTTTGGGCTGCAAGGACGTGGCGAAGATCGATTTCTGGGGCGAACAGCCGGAAGTCATTTTCATCGAGATCGAGCATTCCAAGCTAGCCCAACTGGGGATTTCCCCGCAGCAGATCATGGGAGTGCTCCATTCCCAGAACTTGGTCGAGCGGTCTGGAAAGGTCAAGGTCGATGACGAGTACATCCGGATCACCCCAACCGGAGGTTTTTCCTCCGAGGCGGAGATCGGGAACCTGCTCATCAGCGACGCTCGCGGCGACGCGGTCATCCGCCTGAGCGACGTCGCGAAGGTCCGCAGGGGCTACTACGACCCACCGATGACGATCATGCGGCGCGACGGCCGTCCCGCCATCGGTCTGGGCATTTCCACCGTCTTCGGCGGGAACGCGGTGATCATGGGGGAGGACGTCAAGCGCCGGATGAAGGAGCTTTTGCCGTTGTGGCCGGAGGGGATCGAAGTCGGTACGATTTACGATCAGAGCGATATCGTTACCGAGGCGGTCGACGGCTTCGTATTGAATCTGGCCCAGTCGGTCGCCATCGTTATCCTCCTTCTGATGCTTTTCATGGGGTGGCGGAGCGGTTTGCTCATCGGCGTGGTCCTGCTTCTGACGATCTTCGCCACGCTGATCACGATGTGGCTGACCGGGATCGCGCTCCAGAAGATATCTCTCGGGGCACTCATTCTCGCGTTGGGGATGCTGGTGGACAACGCCATCGTCGTCGCCGAAGGGACGCTTATCGGCGTCCAGCGGGGCATGAGCCGCGAGGCGGCCGCCATCGACGCGGTCAAGAAGACGAAGTGGCCCCTGCTGGGCGCCACGATCGTGGCCATCCTCGCGTTCGCGGCCATTGGTTTTGCCCCCGGCAACGTGGGAGAGTTCTGCCGGTCGCTTTTCTGGGTCCTTGCCATGTCGCTGATGTGGAGCTGGTTCCTGGCGGTCACCGTCACTCCGCTTCTTTGCGTATTGTTTTTGCAGATTCCCGAAAAGGCGAGCGATGACCCCTACGACACGCGGTTCTTCAAGGTGTACAGGGCATTTCTCCACAAGTCGCTCGTCCGCTGGCCGATTACGCTGGTTTCGGTGCTGGCGGCCCTCGTCGTGTCGATCTGGGCGTTTCAATTCATTCCGGAGTTCTTCTTCGCCGGTTCGACGCAGCCGTACTTCTACATCGACTTCTGGCGGCCGGAAGGAACCCATATCGAGGCGACCTCGGCGGATTTGCTCAAGGTCGAGGAATTCCTCGGCGGCCTCGACGGCGTCGAGGCGACCACGACCTTCGTCGGACGCGGCGCGCTCCGCTTCATCCTCTCGTACGACCCCAAGCCGCCGAACACCGCCTTCGGACAGATTCTCGTCCGCGTCGACGACTACGAAAAGATACCCGGGCTGAAGGCGGAGACGGCCGCATTTTTCCGAGAAAACTTTCCGGACGCGGAACCACAAGTCCGCCAGTTCGCCAACGGGCCGTCCATCGATTTCGGCGTGGAGGCCCAGTTCCGCCGGCCCGACGGCAACGTCCTGCACGAGTTGACGAACAAGGCGAAGGACGTTTTCCTCGATGCCGGCGGCGTCGGCGTCCGCGACGACTGGCGTCAGAAAGTCAAGGTCTTCCGCCCCGAGTTCAGCGAGCAGATTGCGCGTCGGACCGGCATCTCGCGGAGTGATTTGGCCGGCGCCCTGCAAACGAGCTTCGGCGGGTTGCCGGTGGGTGTCTATCGCGAGGAAGACGACCTCCTCCCGATTATCGTTCGCACCCCGAAGGAACAGCAGGATGACTTCACTCGCATTCGAAACGTTCAGGTGTGGAGCCCCACCATGCGGACCGTCTTGCCGCTGTCGCAGGTGGTGGCCAACATCGACCGGGCGGAATGGGAGGACCCGGTCATCCGTCGCGAGGACCGGATGCGAACGATGATCGCCCAGTGCAATTCGCCCCCCGGCGAGTTGCACTCGCAGCTTCTGGCGCGGGTCCGCGACAAGATCGAAGCGATCGAACTGCCGCCGGGTTATCAACTCGAGTGGGAGGGAGAGTACAAACAGTCGCTCACGGGGAAGCAGCCTTTGGCGATGATGTTCCCCATTTGCCTCTTCGCGATGTTCATTCTGTTGATCTTCCTGTTCAACTCCATCCGCGAGCCGGTGATCATCATGCTCACCGTTCCGCTGTCGATCATCGGGGTCACCGCCGGGTTGCTCTTGCTCCGATTGCCGTTCGGATTCATGGCGATTCTGGGCTTTCTCGGTCTTTCCGGGATGCTCATCAAGAACGCGATCGTCCTGATCGACCAGATCCATATCGAAACCAGCGAGGGGAAAACCCCCTACCAAGCGATCTTGGACTCGGCGGTCAGCCGTCTACGTCCCGTTTGCATGACCTCAAGCACGACGGTCCTCGGCATGACGCCCCTCGTGTGGGATCCCTTCTATTCGGTCATGGCGGCCACCGTCGCCAGCGGACTCATCGCCGCCACGGTCCTCACGCTCGTGGTGGTCCCGCTATTCTACCTCCTCTTCTTTCGGATCGAGCCGGAGAAGAACCGAGCGGGTCGCGAAACGATGAACGGTAAACGAGGGCCGGTTGACGAAGCGTCATGAACGCGGTCGAACCCGTGGAAACGGATCATAGCTTCGTCAGTTCGAAGTTGGCTTCTTCCGTCCCCCCGTCGGGGACGGTGAAGCGGACGGATCCGTCGTAGGCTTTGGGGGGAAGGAACTGGGCCGTCGGATCGTACCTGCCGGAGTCGTCGGTCTGGGGTCCCTCGTCTTTCTGATTCAACGAGAAGACCACGACATGATCGCCCGGCACGGCACCCTCGAGAACGGGGTCGAACGTGAACAGTTGGAAGCGTCCCTCGGCGTCGGTGACGCCGGTCGAGGGAGGGCCGGCGCGGCCGGTGTCGTCCTTGGCTCTCGGCTGAAAACTGACATGCAAGTCGGCTACCGGTTTGCCTCCGGCGGTGATCTGTCCGGAGACGGGAACCGTCCTCGCGCCGCCGCAACCGGCGACGAAGAGAGAGAAGGCGATGAGGGCGGCAATCGCCCTAAATCCGAGGGTATGCATCGGGTTTCTCCGCGTTAGTCGGGCATCTTCTCCATCTCGCCTCCCGCGATGCTGCAAAGGCCGCAGAAGAGCCAGATGTCGATGTCCTTGGGGATGATTCGGACCGAACCGTCGCCGAGGACGAAATTGATTCCCTGGGGATGCTCACTCCCGAACGCTCGTTTGCAGGGGTTCGACCCGCCGGCGCCGCCGATCCGATCACATAGATCATAATCGCCCAGGAGAATGCGAGACTGGGGCGTCGCGACGGACATGTTGTAGGAGGTGTAGGTGTACGCCCAGAAAGTGCGGCGGTTCTTGTGCGTAACCGTCGTCATCTCGCCGACCATGAGCGTATTGCTCGTGCCGTCGGTGATCTCGGAGACTTTCACGCAGCCTGTACCCTTGGTGTAGCCGATGGAATGCATGATTCCCCGCCAGCCAACGTCGATACCCATATCCGCCTCCTGCGATCCGTCCCACCATTTCGTGCTCGTTCCGATCGTTCGGCCACCTACCGCCCGGTAGGAACCCCGGTGATACAGAAGACCCGAACCCGGACCCGACTCCGGGTAATCCAACTCTTCCACCTCCTGTTCACTGGGACAGATGTAGGCCGCGACCCGCGCTTCGCGGACCGGCTTGTTCTGCCAACTCTCGTTGTATACCGTCATGTCATATTTCTCGTAGAGCGAGGTCATTTCCATGTACGGCAAAATCGAGATCGCCCAGTTTGTCCGGCTCATCGTGCTGCAACAGGGACCTTCGGTGATCCCCCCCGGAGGAAATACCCCATACGAGGATTCGTAGTTCAAGCAGGCGACGCCGATCTGTTTCAGATGATTCGAGCATTGCATCCGTCGGGCCGCCTCGCGCGCGGCCTGGACGGCCGGCAATAACAGGGCAATCAAGA
>CAZFQG010000113.1:0-20828 GCA_964520785.1 uncultured Planctomycetaceae bacterium
CCGCTTACCACCAATGAACATAAATAAGAGACAAATATAAAACAGTCGAACTAGGCTACTACATGTCGCCCCGTTGGGGCTGAGAAAGACATGCATTCAACCATCCGCACCACCATGAACTCCCGCCAACGCATTCACGCCGCCTTAAGCGGAACTCCGGCCGATCACACGCCTCTGACGACGTGGTGCTTCGGATTTCCCGCTCCGGCGGCGCATCGGTGGATGACCGGCGGCGAGGAGCGTCCCTACTGGTATTCTTCGCGGTTGGAGCATATTCATACGTTGCCCCACGCCTGGACGGTTGAGGACGAGTTCCGCCGCGCGGCGGCGTGGAATGCGCTCGGCATCGACGACCTCCTGGAGGTTTCCGTTCCCTGGGCCCGCTCCCGCAAGGTCCATCACGTCGACGTGGTCCTCCCCCCGGGCGATCCGGAGGGTGATCCGCAGTATCCCGTCATGGTCCGTGTGTATCAGACGCCGGCCGGTCCCTTGCGCCATGCGGTCCGCCGGACCAGTGACGAAGGGAGCGGTTGGCCGGTACAGCCGGACCGTGTTCCGATAATCGAAGACTACAACATCCCCAGGGCCGTCAAACACGCCGTGGCGCGACCCGAGGACATCGACGCGATTGGCCATCTGTACGCGCCCCCCGGCGAGACGGAAAAGTGCTGGTTCGCCCGGCGGATGGAAGCGATGCAGTCGCATCCCTCGCGGCGGGAGTACTTCCTCCAAGCGTGGACGGCATTCGGGATGGATGCCGCGGTCTGGTTTACCGGGACCGAGGGGGCGGTGATGCTGGCGATGGACGATCCGGCCGCCTTCGAACGGCTGATGCAAATCATCCACCAGACCGATTACGCCAGGAGCGAACTGGCCGCGGCCTGCGACGGCGTCGACATGATCTGCATGCGCGGGTGGTATTCGTCGACCGATTTCTGGTCCCCCACCCTTTTCGACCGCTACGTCCTTCCCTCCGTCGAACGGATCGCCGGCCTGGCCCACCGCCATGGCAAGAAGTTCGCCTACGTCGTTACGACGGGAATCGAATACCTAGGCGAGCGACTCATCGGCGCCGGCGTCGATTGCCTGTACTTCATTGATCCGCTTCTGGACCGCGTCACGGCCCGGGAGGCGGCGGAGCGGTTCGGGGGACGCATTACCATGGTCGGCGGACTCAATTCGCAAACGCTCCAGTCGAAAAATCCCGAGGAAATCCGCGACGCGGTCCACGACGCGATGCGCTACCTGGCCCCCACGAACCGATTCATCCTCCATCCCATGGACGCCATCTTTCCGGATACGCCTTGGAAAGGCGTCCGGACGATGATCGACGCGTGGAAGGAGCGTTGGTAGAACCGACAGCGAACAATGACATCGTTTCCAACAAAACCGATCCCCCGACTCGGAGTCGCCGCCCTCTCCAGCCCGCTGGAAGTGGGAGCGGACCGGGCGGAGGCGGCCGCCGCCGGCGCGGCGCGGCGGTTGGAGGCGCTCGGATGCCATTGCATTAACGCCGGTGCCGTCGATACGCCCCGGAAGGCGACCTCCACGGGACTCCGCTTCGCCGAGTCGCACGTTCATGCGGTCGTCCTTGTCGCCGCCTGCTGGTTCGAGGACTACCTGGCGTTGGACCTGCTCGAGGAATGTCCCTTGCCGCTGGTACTCTGGGGCCTGCCGGGGATGGAAACCGGTGCTCTGTGCGGCACGCAGCAGCTCTCCTTCGCGCTGCGGCGCCTCGGCCACCCCTACACGGCCGTCTTCGGCGCCGCGGACGACGTCTCCCTCGACGGACCCCTGTCTCGCTTCGCCGCCGCCGCCGCGCTACACCACCGTCTGCGCCGCGCGAAGATCGGCCTGGTCGGGCACGCCGTCTACGGCATGTCGGACGCGAGTGTCTGCGAGTTGGCGCTGAAGAAGTCGATCGGCCCGCGGATCGTTCCCTTGGACGTCCCCTCTCTCCTGGATCGTGCCGGTCAACTCTCCACCGACAAGGCCCGCGAGGTCTGGGGAAAGCTCGTCTCAGGATGCGGAGGTTGCAACGTGGGCGAGGGGGAGGGGATCGACTCGATGCGGATTCTGGCGGCTTTCGAGGAACTCATTGACCGGTACGCCCTGGACGCCCTGGCGGTCGGATGCTATCCCCACCTGATGGGCCGCGTCTGCCTGGCGGCGTCCGTACTGGCGGATCGAGGCATTCCGCTCGGCTGCGAAGGGGATGTCGGCGGGACGGTCGGCCAGTTGATCCTCACGCTGCTGACGGGCCAACCGACGCACAATACCGACTGGCTCGAACCGCTCGACGACGGCACGGTCGTCCTCAGCCACTGCGGCAGCGGCTCCTTCCGCCTCGCCGAGAGCCCCGAGCGGATCACCCTCTCCCACGTCCGCCTGATGGACCAGGGCGTCTGCGCCCTCTTCCCCGGCAAGCCGGGCCCCGTGACCCTCGTCAATCTCGTTCCCAAGGGAGACACCTACCAGCTCGCCGTTCTCGAGGGAGAAGCGGTGCCGACGGACATGGTCTTCCCCGGCAACCCCACCCGGGTCCGTTTCGAGCGGTCGACCGGCGAACTGATCGAGTGGATTCACCGAAACGGGCTGGGCCACCACTGGATGATCGGCTACGGCCACGTCCGCGAGACGATTTGGCCGTGGGCAGAGACGTTCGCGCGAAACCTGGTGGTGGTGCGGTAACACGTACCCAGCCCCTGATTCATTCCTTCCCAAGACAACGAACCCCGCCTGAAGATCGCGGACGCGGTGCCGACACCGCCGCGGTTTTCGCCTACTCGGTTTTCGCCGCGGGCACGAGCCCCCCGCCAGTCTCATCGCAAACCCGAAGAGTGAATCGCCACATCTTGGCCCAATCTTGCGGCTGGTTGTTTTGGCCGCACTTGACGAGAATCGTATTGATCCCTTTTTTGAGCCTTACCGGGACAACGTACTGGTCGAATTCGGAGCCGCCGTGATACACGTCGTGCTCGTCGATGAGTTCGCCGTTGAGCCAGACCTTTAGCGCGTTGAACGAGGCGATTCGAATCTGAGCCTCCCGCGCGGCATTGCTTTCGAACTCGGCCCAGGCATATCCGAAGACGAACTTTTCCTCCTGCAAGGCCTTATTGAAGTCGAGCGTGCCCATCGGGTCCGGCACGAGATAATCCTTCCAGGCGACCTTGCCGTGCTTCCCTTCGTACTCGGCGGAGGCATCCAACGCTTTCTCGGGGGGATAGACGACGTCGAAACCGGTCTCGTCGGTGTTGTCGAACGGCCCGATCACCCTCCAGTCGAGAACAAACCCGAAGTGGGACGACAAATTCGGTTCGCGATCCCGTTTCTTCAGTATGGACGCGATGGACTCGATCTGGTCGCGGTCCCGCGACGCATCGAAGGCCTTCTCGTACAGCTCGATCGCTCGTCGTTCATTTCCGGACCGGTCGAGTTCTTCCGCTTCAGCGATCAATAACGCGACCGCGTCGCGGCGAAGTTCCACGCTGGGATCGTCCAGGAAACCGGAAACGAGCCGTTCCTCGGCCTGGGGGTCGGCGCGCAGGAGCAATTCGTAGGCCACTCGGCGTCCCTTGGGATTCATGCTCCGATCGAGAACGAAGGATTCCAGTTCCTCCGACGGCAGGGGTGTCCCTTCGGCGTCGGCCCTGTCCACGATGGCGTCGACGGCGGTGAGAATCCAGTTGGCCGCGATGACGTTGGCATCCGAAAGGCCGGCGAGTATTTCCGGAATCCGGTCGACATCCGCCTTGCTCAAGGCGGCCCAGGCCTCCGCGGCGGGGGGCGCCCCTTGTGCGCGCGGACCGACTTCCTTCAAACGGTCCAGGAGGGGAGCAACTTCGACCGCCGGCGCGACGACGGCGACGGTGAGAAGGATCGCGGACGAAACGAAAATCACGGAGGTTGCCTTCATGAGTGCATGTTCTCTGGTCGGATTCAATTCACGACGACTTCACGACGACGGCATTCCGGCGACCCCGAAAGCGGCTTTCGGCCTGGCTTCCGCGGGGAGTCGGCCCTTCGGGTATCTTGAAGAACGGCTGGACCTTGGACGAGCCCGCCGGAACCGCCCGGCGCGGCATACTCCAAACATACGACAAGGCCGCCGATGCGGCGGCCTCCGCCGTAGGTCCCGGGAATCCGAAAAACCATTCGGTTTGTTTAAGTTTCAATCCTCGCCCCCAGTGAAGAGGGCGGTAGAGCGCGGGGGCAACCGCGAAGCTGCCTGGAAGTGTGGACAAACGCCCCCTCGCACGGGCGGATCCGTAGCGAGAATTCGGCGGTCAACACCGACACTCTCGCGTCACTATACAGATTTTGCCCTTAAGGGGCAAGGCATTGCGGTTCGTCGACACCTTAACACCATCACAGAGTTATTTATTATACCCTGAAAAAAGTGTTTTCGAACGAGACAACGCACTGCCGAGGATTTCATCCCGGCGCATGGGGGGTTCTGTTAAGTTCTTCCGAAGCGGGACTTAAGTATAACGTGGCTTTCTTGTGCTGTGCGAGCCACTCACCGCCCCGCGAAAGCCACTATTCGCCCGTATTGTTTTGCTGAACCTCCTTTTTTATCCATCTTCTCCGAACAATTAATCTCGATACGTCCATTCTCGCGACGGCGCAACATTGCGAGGCAGGGGCATTTTTCGTAAAATTTGGGCTGTATCACGGACGAACCAATTCTCTATCAGGAGGGTTCCTATGTCCCAGAGGCTGGTTTTTATCCAAGAATGTCCGACGTGCGGGCGGAGACTTCGCATCCGCGTCGAGTACCTGGGCCGAAAGGTGGCGTGTTCCCATTGCGGGGGGAATTTGATTGCTAGGGATCCGGCCGCCAGCGAGCCCGCGGCGGCGGCTTCGGATTTGATCTTGCGCGCGGAGCGGCTCTTGGAGGAATCGAGCCGATTTGAGTCATCGAGAATTCCGAATCCTCGATGAGTGCTGCGCCGCGATGGTGGCTGTTCTTCCTGGCCGTCCTCGGCGCCGCGGTCGTGTTTGTTTTCTACCAGGGGCTCTTCCGCGGCGGCGTGTTCGTCTACCGCGACGCGGCACATTTCTATTATCCGCTGTTCGAGTTCATTCAAAGCGAATGGGACGCCGGCCGTGTCCCCGCTTGGAATCCTTATGAGGGCTTTGGAAAGCCGCTCGTCGCCGAAGCCTCCTCCAGCGTGTTTTATCCCGGAAAACTCGTTTTTTTTTCTCCCCTTTCCTACGACTGGAATTACCGCCTATACATCGTGGGACACGTCGTCTTGGCCGCGGTAGGGGCGGCGTACCTCGCGCGGCGCTGGCGGCGGAGCCCGCTTGGCGCGACGCTTGCCGGAATCTCCTACGCCTTCTCCGGCAGCGTTTTGATGCAGTACTGCAACGTCATCTTTCTGGTGGGCGCGGCGTTGTTTCCGTTCGCCATCGCGGCCACGGAACGGATGCTCATCCGGCGAACCCTTTGGGACGCGGCCCTGTTCGGTGCCGCCCTCGCCCTGATGACCCTCGGAGGCGATCCGCAGATGGCCTACAACGCCGTCGGCCTCGCGTTGCTCTACGCGATTCTCCTCTGGCGGCGGGATTGCCATTTCTCCAACCCATTTTGGTGGAACCGCGCGGTCCTGTTCGCCGGCGCCGCGGTAATTGCGTTTGCGCTCGCCGCGGTCCAGGTTCTCCCCACCCTGGAATACCTCCGCGGCACGGCACGGGCCGAAACAACCTTGAGCGAACGTTTCGCGTGCGACTTCAAGGCCGGGCCGGAACACGTGCGCCATACTTATGAGTTCAGCGTGGGGCCCTGGCGGTTCGCCGAGCTGCTGTGGCCCAATTTCGGAGGGATCGAATTCCCCTTGAACCAGCGATGGATGGACGCGATTCCCGCCGAGGGACGGATATGGAACCCGACGCTCTACATGGGAATTCTCCCTGCCGCCCTTGCGCTGTGGGGCCTGCGGCTTCGCCGGGGGAATCTTCGCCTGCGCTGGATGTCGTGGACCGCCGTGCTCGGCCTGCTCGCCGCGATGGGCTGGTACGGACCGGGTTGGATTCTGCACGAACTCCGGATCGCATCCGGGGCGGACCCCGGCGACTGGGCGATCTCCGCCCCCTGTGGTGGTCTCTATTGGCTCATGACGGTCGCCCTGCCCGGTTACGCCTCCTTCCGATATCCGGCGAAGCTCCTCGTCGTCGCCGCCTTGGGACTAAGCCTGACAGCCGCCTTCGGTTGGGACCGGCTGCGAGTCGGTCCGCACCGCGGTTTCTTCCGATTGCTGGGCGGGATCGCGGTTCTTAGCGGAACGGGGATCGTCGTCAACCTGGCCGTGAGGCCTTGGTGGAACGACTGGCTCCGCCGGACGCCACCGAATCCCCTCTACGGACCGCTTGATGCGGCGGGGGCGGCCGATGTCATGCTTTGGGGAATGTGCCAAACGCTGCTGATCGCCGGGGTCTGTCTCGCTTTACTGCCGGCAATCCGCCGAGGCCGCGTGCCGGCCGCAGTCCTGTTGGTGTTGATCACCGTGGTCGACATCATCACGGCGAACCGGTGGATCGTCGCCTTCGGGCCCGCGGGACTCTACCAAGAACGAGGCGAGGCGGTTGCCGCTCTCCTGCCTTTCGGCGAGAAAACGGACGGGACTTCTCCGCCGTTTCCACGGGTCTACCGGTGGCGGCGTTGGCTTCCGCCGTCCTTCCGGGAAACCTCCTCGGAAGAGCGCCTCGTCCAACTCTTTCGGTGGGACCGCGATTCGCTCTACCCGAAGTACTCACTTTCACAGCGTGTCGGGGTGATCGACGTCCGAGGGACGATGGTCTCCGACTCGATCGCGGATTACCTCGGCCGCCTGGTGAATGAAAAGGACAATCGGATCGTCTCCTTCGCCGAACCGCCGCCGGCGGAGACGGTGATTGTACCGGCAAAACGGGTAGTCCAAGGGGCCGACCGGATCGAATCCTCCTTGGACGACGTCGCCGTTTGGCGGATGAAACGTTCCCGGCCCTGGATCGGACTCTTGGCCGACGAAGACGATCCGTCCGGCGAGATCGTCGCGCCGCCAGCATGCACCGTAGTCTCTTTTACGTCGGGGCGAGCCGTCGTTGATGTCACGCTCGATCGCCCTGGAACACTCGTTTTCACCGGATTCAATACCCCTGATTGGCTAGTCCGGGTATTCACCGTTCACGGGTGTTCCCAAGCAAGCCTCCTCAATATGGGGGAGATTGGCCGGGCCGTTTCGCTCGACGGAGGGGCTTCCAGGATCGTCCTCCAATACTCGCCAAAACCGCTTTATGGCGGAATGCTGTTAAGCATGGTGGGATGGGCAGTCTTTGCCGGTTTCGCCGGTTGGCGCTATCGGAAAAGGCTTTTCGAATAGTACCGAGACAGGCGAGTTGCGTAAGTCTTTTCTTAACAAACAGTTGCGGTATTTGCCCGGATTTCCGTCCCAACCGGACCGGCTCGAAACATCCGCAAAATCGGAAAAAAACTTTCGCTCGGCACAATCCTCAACCGAAATTGACTTCTAGGTAGTTTGTCGCCCTTGTATTGATCGAGGGAAATCACGATTGAAAAGACGAGTGGACCAATTCCACTCGGCACCAGAACGACACGACGACCGCGTTAGGCCCGCGAG
The DNA here is from genome assembly GCA_964520785.1 of uncultured Planctomycetaceae bacterium. Lineage (GTDB taxonomy): Bacteria > Planctomycetota > Planctomycetia > Pirellulales > Thermoguttaceae > CAZFQG01. The sequence continues at coordinate 7,623 of CAZFQG010000113.1, forward strand.
ACTGTACATCCCAGGGGGGCCGTTTTGCCGGTTGCGTCACGAACCTTTTCGAGAGGCCTTTCAGGAGGGAACGAAATGCGACACTTGGTAGTCGGCTTGGTGGTTGCCGGAATCACCGTCATTGCTCCGCTCGGGGCGTTTGCCTCGAATCAGGACGTGGCAAACCAAATCCACGACAACTTGAAGCTGGCCGAGAAGGCGGGCGATCTGACCAAATATCGGATCGGCGTCAAGTATCAAGAAGGGACGGCCTGGCTGCAAGGCCGGGTATCTAGCGAGGGCGAGATGAACAAAGCGGTCGAGGTTGCCTCGAATACGCAAGGAGTTACGAGGGTCGTCAACAATCTGGTCGTCTCGGCCGGAGAGGAGAGCCGAGGACCCAACCGGGCACAGGTCCAACCGAGGAAAACCGGATTGGCGGAACGCCTGCAGGGTATCGTGCGGAATGTGGGGCCCTCGTCCCAGAAGACTCAGAAGACGCCGTCGCGTCCTTCCACCACCGCGGGAAGTCCGGTCGCCCAAGCCGCGCCGGTCGAGGCGAGCGAGGTCCGGCAGGCTTCCGCGTCGGCACCCCTGGCCGCACCCAGACCGGTGATGGAATATGCCGTCCAACCGGCGGCGCCGGTCTCCGCTTCGCGGGCTTCGACTCAGCAGCCGCTCCCGGTCGGCTACATGCAAAACATGACCCCCGAACCAATGATGATGGGAGGCCATTCCGGGGCTCCGGTTCCAATGAGTGGAATGGCGGGCTGTGCCCCGGCCCATTACGATCATGCCCAAATGCCGAACTACGCCTGGCCGAGCTATGCCGCCTATCCGAACTACGCCGGCGTGACTTATCCACGGCAGTACTCGCCGACCGCCTGGCCTTATATCGGACCGTTCTATCCCTATCCGCAAGTCCCCCTCGGCTGGCGTCGGGTGACGCTGGAATGGGACGACGGGTGGTGGTGGCTGGACTTCAAGGATTCGGCCGGCTGTTCTAAACACTAAGATAACGGACCGAATTTTCGTCTCAAACGAGCATCGCGCACGAAGACCTCTCGTCCCCTCGACGAGGGGTCTTTTTCGATTTGCTGTTGAAGTATCTCGCGGTGGACGCGTGCGGAATCGGCCGTTTTCCGCCCCCCCCGGGCGTCAATCGCCCCCCCTACGACGCAAAAAACTCGCAATACCCGAAAAACCCACAAGTTCGGCACAGTTTAACACGATATAGACATCTAGAACCGTTTGCCGGGCATTTGTCGGGTAAACGCCTCCGTCGTACTTGAGCATGTCAATCCCGGATTGTTCCGCCGAGGACCAAATTCATGTTGAACCAAAAAACCTCTATTCTCGTATTGGCGTTGCTTGTGCCGGTGTTGTATTCCGGCTGCGTAAAGACGGCCTACGGCCCGAACTTGGGCTTGCTCGGCGTTCCGATTCCGGTGAGCCCCTACCTCCAAGATCGGTTTGAAAGCGAAGCATTCGAACACGAACGGTATGACCGGGTTCCGATTCTTGGTCCGATTACCCACGGGGGGCCTCCGAAGGCACTCGATCCGCCTTCGGACGACGAAGTGATGCGTGCGTTGCGCAAGGCGCGGACGATTGAAGGAGGTATCCCCTTCCTTTGGCACGCGCAATGGGACAACGTCCGGATTGAAAAGGAACTGATCGCCGATTACGTTGATCCGCCCCGGGTATACCCGTTGATCGGTCCGGCCCAGTTACACCATGCCCATTACAAATGCACGGTCTACTTCAAGGACACGACCCATGTCGGTTGGCCGATTCCGTATACGAAACGGGATGAGGACTCGCGAGAGGTGATCTACATCGACAAGGACCACCTTCACATGGTGGGGAATATCGACGGCGGTCCCGGGGCCGAATTCTAGAGTTGGTGATTTTCGAGGGAATCGCCGCGTAACCGAGACCAAGCCACGACCCCGGCGGATTGCCCAACCCGCTGGGGTCGCCGTTCGTCGGGACTGGAAACCCGGCCCCGTCGGTCGTTACGAAGACAAGACAACAGGGGGACTACCGAGACTCGTCCGGCGCCTGGTGCCGGAGAAGCCAAACGAAGCGCCACCATGTCGCGTTCTTGCCTCTATTGCGATCTCCGCCCGGCGGCGGCGTTGCGGTGTGCCGCGGCGGCGTGTGTCGCCTTGACGTTCCTTTCCGTGCCGCGCGTCGCGGAGGCGGACGAGGCGGACGATCAATACGCCGTCGCGTCCGGTTACTACGCGAAGGGGCACTGGAAATTCGCCGCGGAGGAGTTTCTCACTTTCCTTCAGCGGCATCCGACACACCGGGCGCGTCACGACGCGAGGTTCTTTCTGGGCGAATCCCTCGTCCAACTGGGAAGGTTTGACGAGGCCGCGGAAGCATTTCTCGAGTACTTGAGAACCGAACCGGGGGGACGCTTCGTCAAACAGGCGCGGTTTCGCGCCGGCGAGTCGGCGCACTTCGCTGGAAAGAGCGACATCGCGCGCCACGAACTGTCTCTGTTTCGAGTGGAGCATCCGGACGACGCGCTCAACCAATATGCTCTGACATACCTTGGCGAGATCGCCGTTGCCGAAGACAAATGGGACGAAGCGGCGCTGCATTTCGGCGAATGTCTCGAACGCTTTCCCGAGGGACGCCTGCGGGATGACTGCCGGCTCGGACTGGCGCGGGTGTTCGAGCGGCGAAACGAGACAACGCAGGCCCTGCGGACTTTGGAGGCACTGGCCGAGAAATCGAATTCTCCGGTTGCCCGGGAGGCTCGGTTCCGTCTGGGCTCGCTGCATTATTCCCTGCGGCGATACGAGGCGGCGGCCGAGGCCTTCCAAGAGGTGTTCCGCGCGAATCCCAAGGATTCCAAGGCCGCGGACGCGCGATTGGCCTACGGCTGGAGTCTGTTCAAACTGGGACGATTCGACGAGGCGATCGAGGCTTTCGCTGCGCTGGAGTCAAATTCGAGACTGCGGACCGACGCCGCCTACTGGAAAGGGATCGCGCTTAAGAGCGAACGACGCTGGAGGGAAGCGGCGGAAACTCTCCGCGATGCGGCGGCGGCGGCGAGAGACCACGCGCTGGTTCCGGAAATCCGGTTTCACGCGGCCGATGCATCCGTGCGTGCCGGCGAAATCGACGAGGCTCAGCGGCTGTTTCAAGCCGTGTTGGATTCCGAAGCCGCCGAGGCCGAGTCCTGGAAGGATGATGCGCAGCTTGGAATGATTCAGATTGCATTCATCCGGAACCGCTTCGATACCGTACTCGCCGAGACCGAACAACTTCTCGCCGGCGACCGGGAACCGGATATCCGCGTTCAAGCAACCTTGCTCCGCGCCAAGGCCCTGATGATGTCGGAGAAGTACGACGACGCCGCGAAACTGCTCGAGACGGTCGACCCGACCGATGAGGCACGGTTTCTCTTGGCGACGGCTTTCAGTCGATGCGGCCGGACGGAGGAGGCGAAGCAGCTCTTCCGCGCCGTCGCCGAAAAACCGGGGCCGCTCGCCCTGGAAGCGGTCTTGCGGGAAGCGGAATTGCTCGTTGCCGCGGGTGAACATGATGAAGCGATCCGATCCCTCCGTGCTTTGCTCGGAACAGACCCGCTCACGGCCGAGGAACGTCTGGAGGTCGAAGGGGCGCTGGCGGCCGCCTACGCTAGCGGCGGGAAATTCGACGAGGCGGCGGCCCTTTATGGCGAGTGGAGCAAATCTCGGCCGCTTTCTGCGCGGGTTGCGGCGTTGACGGAAAGGCTTGCCGAAATCGCCTATCGGAAGGAAGCGTATCGCGACGCGCTTGAGTATTTTTCTTGGCTCGCGCTGGAATGCGACGATCCGGAATACCGTGAGAAAGGACTCCTCGGAAAGGGTTGGGCCCAATACGAGTTGGGGAGGCTGGATGAGGCGGGAGGGACCTTCGGACGCCTCGTCGATCAAAGCGGCAACCCGGCGCGCGGCGCCGAAGCGGCCCTGGCAAGAGGTCGGATTCTGGCCGTCGCCAGGCAAGAAGACGCAGCCCTGGCGATGTTCAACCTCGTCGTCGAACGGTACCCCCGGACCGCGGCCGCGCCGGAAGCATTGCTGGAATCCGCTCGGATTCTTGCGAGAATGCGGCAACTGGAAAGCGCCTTCTCCGGCTACGATCGGATACTGAAAGAATTCCCGGATTTCGCGAGGGCCGACACGGTCCACTACGAGCGCGCGTGGGTATTGTATGATCTGAACCGGAGGGACGAGGCGTACGCGGGGTTCGAACAGGTATACAAAGACTACCCCCAAGGGAAGGCGTGGCCGGACGCGACCTACAGGCTGGCGAAGGAGGCCCTCGACCGGGGGGACGCGGATAGGGCGGAACGGTTAATAAAGGAAGTTCTGGAGAAATCGTCCGATTCATCCATCGCGGCCGATACCCTGGCGCTCGAATGGCGAGTGGGAGCGTTTCGGGGGGATTGGCTCGCCGTCGACGCGGCCGCGGCGCGATTACTGTCGGAATTCCCGGAAAGCCGCCTGGCCACGGCGGCCGCGTTTTGGCGCGCCGAAGCGGCCTTCCGGCGGAATGACCGGAAGGCTGCCGAGGAACGATTCGACGCGCTCTGGGAGAAATACCGCGGCAGCCGCGAGGACTGGGTCGCCGCCGTCCGCCTCCGCCGCGCCCAGCTTGCCGCGGCCGCCGGTGACTGGGACGACGCCCATCGAATCGCCGTCGAAACGAAGGAGCAGTTTCCCGAATTCCCCCAGGTGTACGAACTCGACTACGTCATCGGGCGCAGCCTTGCCGCGAAGGGAGAATTCTCCGCCGCCAGGGACGCCTACTTCCGCGTGATCTCGTCGGAACAAGGGGGCAAAACGGAAACCGCCGCGATGGCTCAATGGATGATCGGCGAGAGCTTCTTCCACCAAGAAGACTATGAGGCGGCCGCGAAAGCTTATCTCCGCGCCGAGATTCTGTACGACTTCCCCCAATGGGAAGCCCTGGCGCTGTTGCAGGCGGGAAAATGTTACGAAAAGCTCGAACAATTCGAGGAGGCCGCCGATCTATACCGGCGGATGATTGCGCGTTTTCCCGAAGATCGCTACACGGACGACGCGAAGAACCGGTTGGAGAGGTTGAAATGAGTGATAAGCGACAGGTGGCGGGTTAGGGGAAGTTTGCGTTGGTTTGTGCGTGGGGTCCGAGGATTCGAGGTTTTTGGCGCGTAGGATTGGGAACATGGATAGGAGATTTTGGGTAGCCGTCAAGCGGCCGGGACGACGATTCGGCATTCGCGTGTTCGTTGTCGGCGCGGTATTGCTCGGCATGCTGGGGCGCGCCGTCATGGCCGAGGAGGCCGGTCCGGGCGGTTCCACGGCGATCGAAGAGTCCTCCGTCCGGGTTCCGACAAGAGGCCTTTTGGGTATTGTCGGTGGCGGGGGGCCGCTGATGATTCCATTGGGGGTCTGCTCGCTGTTGTTGTTGACCTTCGTATTCGAGCGTTTCATCAGTTTGCGCCGGGGACGGATCATTCCAAAGCCGTTCGTCAAACGGTTCATGCAGCAGATGCACCTCGGCGAGTTGAACCGCGAGGAGGCGCTGGAGCTTTGCGCGGAGAGCAACAGTCCCGTCGCGAGAGTCTTCATGGGAGGCCTTCGGAAGTGGGGCCGGCCCGCGGTCGAAGTGGAGCAGGGAATCCTCGATGCCGGGGAGCGGATCACGAATGAACTACGGCGGTATCTCCGTGTGCTCAACGGCGTGGCGACGATCAGTCCCCTATTGGGGTTGCTGGGGACGGTGGTCGGGATGATCCGCGCGTTCAACGCCATCGCGACCAGCGATGCCCTCGGGAGACCTCAGTTGCTCGCCTCGGGTATCAGCGAGGCGTTGCTTACGACGGCCGCGGGACTGACCGTCGCGATTCCCGCGTTGATCTTCTACCTGTTCTTCATCAGCCGCGTGGACCGGCTCGTCATCGAAATCGACGCGGCGGGGCAGGAATTGGTCAACCTGATTTCCGCGGAGGAACTGGACGCGAAGCCGGCGAAGTCCGCGCAAAACAAGAGCCGAGACAAAGGGCAACGCAGTGCCGCTTAAGACCCACTTGGACGAACAGCCGACCTTGAACATGACGCCGATGATCGACATCGTCTTCCTATTGATCATCTTCTTCATGGTCGGCACCAAGTTCGCCGAACTGGAACGCGATATCGATCTGAAAGTTCCCTCGGTCAGCGACAAAGGCACGCTGAGCGACGCCCCGCGGAGGAGAACGGTCCACGTCTATCAGGACGGGACGATCCTCTACGAACACCGGACGGTCTCCCTGGAACAGCTTGCCCAAGAACTCGTCCGCGCGCGGCGAGAGTACCCGAAACTGGGTGTGTTGATCCGAGGCGACGGCCGAGGAAGCTTCCAGCGGGTCGCGGAGGTACTCAATGCGTGCCGACAGGCGGAGATCACGGACCTGGGAATCGCCGTCGAGCCACGCGCGGTCAACCGCCGATGAGCCGCGGCCGCGGCTAAGAAACACAAGCAGCACCAACCGGATGATCGAAAGGCATGAACACGGCGAAACAATGCTTTTTTCCTTTTCAGACACCGTTTTCCGATTCCTCGGCGGTGAAGCTCTCCTAATCGGCCTTCTCTGGACGGGTCTGGCCGCCCTGACGATTGCGCTGCTCGTTCTTATGCGGACCGAGTGGGGGCAGGCGCGGCCGATTCGGAAGTGTCTGATCCTTTCTCTGATCGCTCACGTTCTCTTCATCGGCTATGCCGCGACGGTGCGGATCGACGGTGCCTGTGCGTCTTATCCCGAACCGATGGTGGCACGCGTCGAGGTCGTTACCGAGGCGCCGACGGCTCCCCCGATGCACCACCGCGAGCCGGAAAAAACAGCGCCCTGGGACGCCTTCGCGCGAGCCGGCGGAATGCCGCCGGCGCCGGAACTCGACGACTCACCCCGCGTGGAGACCCCCTTGGAGTCGAACCGCGAAACCGTCAGCCCCGAAACCTCGCCACTGCCTCCATCGCCGCCGGCCGTTCCCCTCCCCATGCCTCCGTTGCCGCCGGCCTCCGATCTTTCGCCCAGCGCCTCGCGCGCGACGCCGGCACATCTGAACGAGCCGCCGACGCAGCGACGGTATTTCGATTCTCCGCCCCTTTCTTCGCCGACGACAACCGTTACGCGTCAGAGAACCGCCGTGAAGCCGCCGGCCCCACCCGTCGCCGCCGAGACTCCGCCGGCGAATCTCGGCCCCGTGCCGGGAGAGGAAACCTGTCCGGTTCAGGAGGAACCGGCCCCTTCCCCGGGCGGCGCCGGCGAACCGTCCGCGCCCGCCGGCGAGGGAGCGACGCTCGACCGGATGCACTTCGGAAACCGTGAGCAGGTCCTCGCGCCGTCCCCCCAGGCGACGTTGGTCCCGGTGCAACCGCGCATCGGCAAGGCGCGATTGGATTCGTCTTCCCGGAAATTGGAGGAATTCTCAACCACTCTCGAAGACGTGGTCGCTCCGCGCCTCCGCGGTGCGCGTCCGAAGGCCGTCGCCGAATCGGTGCCCGCGCTCTATCGGCTGCGTTTCGAGGAGAACCGTTCGCGGGGGACTTCCGACCGCGGCGCGACCGAGGAAACGGAAGCGGCGGTCACCGCCGCCCTGGCTTGGCTGGTTTCCAATCAGGAAGCGGATGGACGGTGGTCCTGTGCCCGGCACGGCGGCGGGCGCGAAGACAAGGTCGACGGGAGCGATCGCGAGATGGCGGGAATCAAGGCGGACACCGGAATTACCGGCCTGGCTCTCCTGGCGTTGCTTGGAGCGGGAAACACGCACCTCGTCGGTCCCTACCAGGTGGTGGTCGCGGACGGTCTGGGCTATTTGGTGCGTTCCCAGGCCCCGAACGGGAATCTCCGCGGAGACGCCGGAACGTACGCCGGCATGTACTGCCACGCGATGGCGTCCCTCGCGATTGCCGAGGCCTACGTCCTTTCCGGCGATCCGCGTCTGGAGCAACCACTGCGTCGAGCCCTCAACTACACCCTCGTCGCCCAAGACCCCAAGACCGGAGGATGGCGGTATTATCCCGGCGACCCGGGAGACACGAGTCAACTGGGCTGGCAAATACTTTTCCTCAAAAGCGCCGAAGCGGCCGGAATACCGATCCCGCGGAAGACCCACGAAGGAGCGATCCGGTTTCTGCGGAGCGTCTCTTCCGGCGACGACGGCGGGTTGGCGTCGTACCGGCCGAACATGCGGCCGACCCTCACGATGACGGCCGAGGCGATGGTTTGTCGCCAGTTTCTGGGAATGCCTCCGGAGAGTCCGACGGCGAGCGAGGCGGCGAAGTATTTGATGACGGGTCTCCCCGAGCAGGGGGAGATGAATCTGTATTACTGGTACTACGCCACGATCGGCCTGCACCAATTGCAAGACGCCCACTGGCGGCGTTGGAACGCCTCGTTACAGCGGGTCCTTCTCGGATCGCAACGGACGGAGGGAGATTTCGCCGGAAGCTGGGACCCAACCGGAACGTGGGGGTGCTACGGCGGCCGCGTCTATTCCACCGCGATGGCGGCCCTTTGCCTGGAGGCCTATTACCGGTATCAACCGCTGCGCGAACTGGACGAGGACGGCGTCGCGGCGAGACAAACCCTGGAAGGCCGGCGGCGGTAGTAGACATACGCGCAGCGAATCGCCGCGATGGGGGACGGAAACGGCCGCCGTGCCTTCTGGGGGCGGACGGAATCGGACCACTCGTCACCCATTCGGCGATGAAAAAAGGACCTCGATAATGAAACGCTATCTCTTCCTGATACCGATCCTCGCGGCCCCGGCGGCAGTCCCGGCGGTGGCTCAAACCATCCAGCGGATATCGACCGAAAGACCGGTACACGCGCCCGTCCGTTATGGGATCGCCGCCGACCTCCAAGCCTATCCGCAGGATCACCCCCAGCGAACGATCCGTTCGGTCGTGAAAGCGGCCTTATCCGGGCGGATCGACTACATGCTTGCACAACTCCTCTCTCCGACCCAGGTGGATGCCAAATTGAAAGGAGACGTCGACGCGTTGCGGCGGCTGAAGGCCCAATCGACGCCCGAGGCACGCAAACGAATCGCCGAAGCGTTGTCACTCCAGATCGAGGAGGGAACCTGGCTCGTCACGAAGAAGCTCGCCTGGGCCCAGATCGAGGGACTGCCGCTGTTATCGCTCGAAAAAATCGGCGACCGCTGGTACATGCACAACGTGGCCGTGCCCGTTCCCGAGGAAGGGGAATAGCAGGGGCAATCGGCCCGCCGCGGACGCAAGTCGCGAAGAGGCGAGAGGCAAAACCCGAATCGGGCGCTTCGCCGCTTCGCGAAAAGAAATGCCGCGGCTATTCGCCAGAGACCGTCAGAACGACCGGGAGACCTTTCTCCGGAGTAATCAGGAAGTTCGTCGCGGCGTATTTCAGCTCGTACGGCGCGGCCGCCTCGCCGACGCCGAGGCGAACCAGCGTCGTAGCCTTCGCCGGAAGCTCGATCACCGCCGGTCCGAGGCCTTCGCTGCGCTCCAAGCGGACGTTCAGGTTACAGACGTTCTCGATCTCGAAATAGGCCCAGTTCCCGTTCCGGTGATGCACGGGCCTCACCTTTACGCACTCCGCGAACAACGGGGCCAAAACCTCTTCGCGGCCGATCAGGCGGTCTTTGAACCAGACGGCGGTTCGTTTTCCGAAAAGGGCTTCTTTCACCGATTCCGCCGTGCGTTCCTTCGCGAAGACGAGCGTCATCGCCCGGTGGTCGTCCGGGGCACTCTTCGTTCTCAGGTCGGGGCCGTGAATGTCACTGTTTCCGATCATCGTCAATCCCCGATCCAAGCACCATTGGTGGGCCCTGGGATAATAACCGTCCCAATTGGCCACTTCCATTCCGTGGAGCCATTTCTTTTCGACCATTTCCGTTTGGAGTTCGGACCAGTTCCCCCGCTCCTCGCCTTTCCAGTCGTGGTGATTCCAGAAGACGAATGCTCCCTGTTCGTTCGCCGCGGCGATCGCGTCCAAAAAGCCTTCGGTGTCCAGAGGATCGACCGCCTTCAGGAATATCGCGTTGTAATGTCCCGGGGGCGTATCCCGCGTGATTTCCGTACCGCGGATGAGAATCAGGTTGTGAACCTTGGCGGTTTCGGCGGCCAACTCATAGGGCCGGTCGTGATTCGTCGGGATGTCTCCCTTGTGCGGCTGGTACTCGATATGATCGGTGATGGACAAGACGTCCAACCCCTGCCGCCACGCCTCGTCCACGCGGACCGTCGGCCAAACGTTCCCGTCGGAAAAAACCGTGTGCATGTGCAGATCGCACACCAGAGTCTTGTAGCCGGGTACGTCCGGAAAGCACCCGGCGTAGCGCGGAGCAGCGGCGCTAGACACCGGCACGTTCGTCAACGCGGCCAGGGAGAAGAGAACGAGTGAAGCAACGAGGGGGGTGAGATTCTTTTTCATGGTTTGGAGCCTCGGTGGGTTTCTTGGGTGAGACAATCTTGTGCCTTATACACGAGCTTCACGACGGTATCGATTGTAGCATTTGGGATCGGCGCGAAAAAGGTCCGAAAACGCCCTCACGTAACACTCACACCGCAACCGCCCAAGAATACCGCTTGCGCCCCTGCTCCAGAGGGGGTCCGTCCCGTAAACAGGTTCGCCGGCGGGCTTCCACGCCTCACATTTTAGGGGTTCAAAACGAGCCCCACGGCCCGGGTGGTCGAGTACCGCGCGAGCTTTTCGCGGAATTCGGCCATGTTCTCCATCGGGCCGATCACCCCGAGTTCATGTGTGATAATCGGCGTTGAGCCGGACATACTCGGCGGTCAGATCGGTCGTCCAGAATCGGATTCGTTCATTTCCTTCGTGGAATTTCAGGTCAATGACCGTTTCGCGATTCTCGCGGATGGAAGCGGAAACGGCTTTCGCGTCGAATTTGACGGGGGCCCCGGCGTCGAACAGAAGAATTCCGTTGACGTGAAGCGCCAGCTTCGCGGTATCGAAGGGGACTCCGGCGTAACCGGCGGCGGAGACGATTCGGCCCCAGTTGGGGTCCGCTCCGGCGACCGCCGTCTTCACCAGGGCGCTTTCGGCGACGGTCTTCGCGATTTGTCTGGCGTCCTCCTTCGTCTTCAAGCCGGAAACCGTGATCGTGATGACGTGGGAAACCCCCTCGCCGTCCTCGGGAATCGCCTTGGCCAACTCCGCGCAGACTTCCGTAATCGCCTCGGCGAAGGCGGCCTCGTCGAGACCTTCAAGCGGCGCGCCGCCGGCCTTGCCGTTAGCCAGAAGGAGCACCGTGTCGTTCGTACTCATGTGCCCCTCGACGCTGATGCAATTGAAGGTTTCATCGGCCGCTTTTCTCAGCAGCCGCTGAGCCGATTCGGAGGTGAGGGACGCGTCGGTCAGAAGAAGCCCCAGCATCGTCGCCATGTTCGGGCCGATCATCGCGGCCCCCTTCGCGAACCCGACCAAGCGGATTTCCCGGCCGCCGAGCACACAGGTCCGCGAGGCCACCTTCTTGGTCGTGTCGGTCGTTAGAATTCCACGCGCGGCGGCATCGAAGGACGCTTCGTCGCCGGCGAGCCGGCCCGCTGCGTCGGCGATGCCCTTCTCGATCTTTTCCATCGGCAGGAACTCGCCGATGATGCCGGTGGACATGACCAGGGCCGACTCCGGTTCGGTGCCGCAGGCCTTCGCGGCCAGTTCGGCCATGCGGAGGGCATCCGCGGTTCCCCGCTCGCCGGTGCAGGCGTTGGCGTTGCCGGAATTGATGACGACCGTCCGAACGTGATCGCTGGGCGTTCTGTCACGATCCACGGCGACCGGAGCGGCGTAGACGAGGTTTTGGGTGTAGACCCCGGCCGCGACCGCCGGCGTTTTCGAATGGACGAGGGTCAGATCGAGCTTGTTGGGGTTCCGCTTGATGCCGCAGTAGACACCTGCGAATTGATATCCGAGTGGAAGCATGGGCGAGGATTGGGGCTGAGGGTTTGGGATGGGGAGATTCGGGCCAAGGGGATCGAGCTAGAAAAGGGCCGTGGTTTCCGCGTAACCGTACATGAGGTTGAAGTTCTGGACGGCCGCGCCGGAGGCACCCTTGACCAGGTTGTCGATGCAACTGACCGTCACGACGGTGTCGCGGACGACGCGGGCACTCAGATGGCAGAAATTGGTTCCTGACACGTTTTTCGTCGCCGGAAGGTCATCGATCACCTGGACGAACGGTTCGTCTGCGTAGAACTCGCGGAGGACCCCCATGACCTCGGCCTCGGTGATCCCCTTCTTCGGCCGGGCGTACACCGTCGTGAGAATGCCGCGGTTCATCGGCACGAGGTGGGGAGAAAAAATGACCTCGACCGGGGCGTCGGAGGTCTTGGTCAGAATCAGCTCGATCTCCGGCGTATGCCGGTGCTTGCCGAGGTTATAGGCGGAAAAGCTCTCGTTACACTCTGGGAAATGGGTTGTCGGCTTGGGCGTTCGGCCCGCCCCGGAGACGCCGCTCTTGGAGTCGATAATAACCGTCTTCGGCGCGATCAGGCCGGCCTTGAACAGAGGGGCCAGGGGGAGAATGGCGGAAGTCGGATAGCAGCCCGGGTTGGCGACCAGGTCCGCGCCGAGGATGTGTTCGCGAAACAACTCCGGAAGCCCGTAGACCGTGGTCGGCAATCGGTCGGGATCGGGATGCTCCACGCCGTACCAGGCGGCGAAGACGGCCGGATCGTCGAGCCGGTAGTCGGCGCTGAAGTCAATGACCTTGCATCCGGCATCCAAGTAGGCCGGAATGACCGACGCGCTCGCGGCGTGGGGGAGGCAACTGAAGACGCAGTCGGCCCGGCCGGCCACCTCTTGTGGCGAGAGATTCTCCAGAACCAGGTCCAACCGACCCTCCAAGCTTGGGTGCACCGAGGCGACGCGCGGCCGGTCTTCCTGGCGCGTCGTCAGCGTCGTGATCTCCGCTTGGGGATGTCGCAACAAGATCGTAATCAATTCCAGCGCCGTGTAGCCGGTGGCACCGAGAATGGCAATGCGTGTCATAGGCTCAATGAATCCCCCACTCAAAGGAGGGGCTAAGTATAGGGCCATTATATCCCGCCGACAGGGCGGAATACCTTAGGAAGGGGTTGGGAAACGGGCAATTCCCCCAAAGGGGGTGCAGTTTTCAGGGTGCGAACCCTGGGAAGAGATTGCTAATTCAGAAAATGCCAGCCCCAAAGGGGCGGTTCCTGGGGGATCGAGGCGAA